>NZ_JBJLRD010000014.1:0-89588 GCF_050871305.1 Kineococcus gypseus
GTGGGGGGGCCCCCCCCCCCCCCCCCCCCCCCCCCCCCCGCCCACGAACGGAGAACGCTCACGAGCACCGAGCCCTTCTCGACGTTGCGCCTCACCACGACCGACGGCGTCGCCGAGATCGTCCTCGACGACCCTCCCGTCAACGTGATCTCCGCGGTCGTGGTGCGCGAGCTCGCCACCGTCCTCGACGGGCTGCGGGTCGACGCCTCCACCCGGGTGATCGTGTTCTCGTCGGCGAACCCGGGGTTCTTCCTGGCCCACGTGGACCTGCGTCTGGCGGAGCAGCTGGAAGTCCTCCGGGAGCTGGCGGCCGACGCTCCGGAGGGCACCAACGTGTTCCAGGCGCTCGGCGAGCGGATCCGGCACCAGCCCCGGGTCACCATCGTCGAGCTCGCCGGCAAGGCCCGCGGCGGCGGAGCCGAGTTCGTCGCTGCGGCCGACCTGGCCTTCGCCGCCCGGGAGAGCGCGGGGATCGATCAGGTCGAGTCGCTGATGGGCATCGTGCCCAGCGGTGGCGGTACCCGGTACCTGCTCGAGCGCGTGGGGCGTCACCGGGCCCTGGAGATCGTGCTGACCGGTGAGCTGCTCGACGCCGAGACCGCGGCGGCGTACGGGTGGATCAACCGGGCCGTCCCCGCCGCCCAGCAGATCATGAGCGCGGCGCTGCGGAACGGCGCTCAGACCCCCGACGGCGAGGCCGACCTCGAACCGCTCCTGCGCGCGCTCGCGCCCGGAGGTCGCTGACCCGGCCGCACCGGCCGCTCCCGCTGTGCCGCACCCCCTCGTCCGCCGCAGCTGCTTCCCTCGCGGGGCACCGCGGTCCTAAAATGTGCCACTCGGCTGGAGGGACCGGCGGAAGGGGACGACGGCGTGGTGACCGGATCGTGCGCTCGGGGCGCAGCTCCTGCGGCACCGGCCGCGCACTCCCGCGCCAGGTGCTCCGCCCCGTCCTCGTCGACCCCGGACCGACCCGGTCGGTGAGCACGGAGCATCTGCCGGTGGTGGCGACGGCGACGTCCTCCCACGCCGCGGGCGGGCGCGTCGTCCTGGCGAGGACCTGGTAGTGGATCGAGTGCGGAGCGCGGGACGTGGTTGACCGGGCAGGTCTGGCCGCCTTCCTCCGTCACCGACGGCAGCTGCTGCAACCGGAGGACGTCGGCCTGCCCCGCGGAGAGCGCCGCAGGACGGCCGGGCTGCGCCGGGAGGAGGCCGCGGTGCTGTGCCACATGTCCAACGACTACTACACGCGCCTGGAGCGCGGGCGCGGCCCGCAACCGTCCGCGCAGATGGTGGCGGCGATCGCGCAGGGGCTGCACCTGGCGGTGGACGAACGCGACTACCTGTACCGCGTCGCCGGGCACAACGCGCCGCCGCGGAGCGCGGTCGGTGAGCACATCAGCCCCGGCATGCTGCGCATCTTCGACCGGATCGGGGAGGACTCCCCCGCCGAGATCGTCACCGAACTGGTGGAGACGCTGCGGCAGAACCGGCTGGGCGTCGCCCTCAACGGTGACTGCGCGGTCCACGAGGGCCCGGCGCGCAGCGCGATCTACCGGTGGTTCACCGAGCCGGCCGACCGGCGGCGGTTCGCGGTCGACGACCACACGTCGTGGTCGCGGATGTTCGCCGCCCACCTGCGAGGACTCGTCGCGCTGCGCGGTCGCGGCTCGCGGGCCGCGTTGCTCGTCGACCTGCTGCAGCAGGAGAGCCCGGAGTTCCGCGAGGCCTGGGCCGTGCACGACGTCCGCGTGCCCCCCAGCGGGTCCACCCGCTTCGGGCACCCGGAACTGGGCCTGCTGGAGCTGGACTACCAGTACACGACCGACCCGGTGCAGGGGCACTCCCTCGTGGTCTTCACCGCCGTCCCCGGCAGCCCGAGCCACGCCAAGCTCCAGCAGCTGTCCGGGGTCGCGCTGTAGACCGGCCACCCCGTAGACCGGCCGCGGGACGACGCCGTCAGCGGCTGCGGGCGAGCTGCGAGGGAGGCCCACCGCCGGCCCGGGAGCTCCGGACCCGGTGGGTCGGGCCCGACCGGGGATCGGCAGACCCTGGTCGTCCCCACCCCGAGCCGCGAGGATCGGCACGAGACGCCCGCAGGACCGCACCACCCGCTCCCACCACGTCGCGGTGAACACCTCCGCCGAACAGGGGAAGACATGAGCACCACGCACCCGGACACCACGCACCCGGACACCACGCACCCGGACACCGCGCACCCGGACACCGCGGCCGAGCTCACGGTCGCTCGCTCGCAGCGCGACTGGATCCTGCGCTGGGACAAGCGCCCCGACCAGCAGCTGGGCGCGTTCGAGGACGTCTTCGCGGAGCACTACGACTTCGACGCACCGGTCATCCTGTTCGACGACTTCGACCCGCAGCGGCGGGTGTTCCGCACGGTCCGGGACTACGCCGAGGCGTTCTGGCCGGGCTTCCAGCGGATGCGCTCGGCCGAGCACGGGATCGAGGTCGAACCCGAGGTGCTCGTGTCCGGGGACCTCGCGGCCACGCGCATGGTCTTCACCGCCGTCCTGGAGCTCGCCGACGGGACGGTCGTGGCGAACCGGTGCACGAACTCCCAGGTGTGGCGGCGCACCGGTGGGCTCGGCTGGCGCATCGCCCGCGACTACACGAGCGTGGCGGCGGTGGAGATCGAGGCGGCGCGGCGGCTGGTCGCAGCCGGACGTTGAAGGGCCGACGGCTGCGGGCACCCGGGGCGGGCGCCACCGCGGTGCAGGGCGACATCACCCGCCCCGAGGACCTCGATCGCCTCTACGCCGCCGTCGCGGCCCGTGGTCGGGGACTGGACGTGCTCTTCGCCGACGCGGGCACCGCGTCGTTCGCGACCATCGAGACGATGACCGGTGACGGCATCGACCAGGTCTTCGACGTCAACGTCAAGGGCACCGTCCTGACGGTGCAGAAGGCCCTCCCGCTGCTCAACGAGGGCGCCTCGGTCATCGTCAACGCGTCGACGGCGGCCGACCACGGCACCGCGGGCTTCGGCGCCTACGCCGCCTCCAAGGCGGCCCTGCGCACGTTCACGCGCACCTGGGCCGACGAGCTGAAGGGCCGCGGCATCCGCGTGAACGCCGTCTCCCCCGGACCGACCGACACCTCCGGCATCACCGAACTCGTCGGGCCGGCGGACGCCCCCGCCTTCAAGGCCAGCGAGGGCGCCCGCATCGCCCTGGGCCGGATCGGACGCCCCGACGAGGTCGCCGCCGCGGTGGCGTTCCTGGCCTCCGACGACAGCAGCTTCATGCTCGGCGCCAACCTGTACGTCGACGGCGGGGAGAACCAGATCCGACCGCCGCCGCACCCGTCGGGCGGGCAGGGCGCCGGTGGCCGGGTCCTGCCACAGCAGCGGCACGTAGCGGAAGGACCGGCCCTCGGGGCTGTCGGGTCCCGGGCCGTCGAGCACGGTGCTCGGGCGGTTCCGCGCCCGGCGCGGTGAGCCGGACCGCCCCGGAGCCCGCCGAACCCGCGCCGGCGCCGACGACGGCCGCCTGCAGCACCGCGCGGCGCGACGGGTGCGGCAGGCGCCGGCGGTGCGGGGCGCGTTCTCCTGCGGCCCGTCCCGGTCACTCGGTGCCGGTGGTGGTCACGGGACCCCGCCCGGGGTCGCGGTCACAGTCGCGCGCCGCCGGAGAGCTCGATGCGCTGGGCGGTCATCCACCGGTTGGCGTCGGACACGAGGGAGGCGATCGCGTCACCGATGTCGTCCGGTTCGCCGGCACGCCCGAGCGCGACCTGCGATGCGATGGCGGTCTTGAACTCCTCGGTCTTCATGAACCCACCACCGAAGTCCGTCGCGGTGGGACCGGGGGCGACCGCGTTGACGCGGATCCCGCGCGTGCCCAGCTCCTCGGCCTGGTACCTGGTCAGCACCTCGACGGCTCCCTTCACCGCCGCGTAGGCGGCGTTGCCTTCAGCCACGAAGCGGGTCAGGCCGGTGGAGAGGTTGACGATGCTGCCACCGTCCGCGATCAGCGGCAGCAGCGCCTGCGTCAGGAAGAAGACACCCTTGAAGTGGACGTCGACCATGTCGTCGAACTGCTGCTCGGTGGTCTCGGCGAAGGGCGCGGCGTGGGCGAAACCCGCGTTGTTGACCAGGATGTCGAAGTCCTGGCGGCCCCACAGCCGGCTCAGCGCATCACGCAGCACGACGCGGAAGTCGGCGAAGCCGGCGACGAGGGTGGTGTCGAGCTCGAGGCTGAGCGCCTCGCGCCCCTTGGCCCGCACCTGCGCGACGACCTGCTCGGCCTCCTCCTTGCCGCTGCGGTACGTCAGGACCACGTCGACACCGGTCTCGGCCAGGGCGATGGCGTCGGCGCGGCCCAGGCCGCGGTTGCCGCCGGTGATGAGGGCGATCTTCTGCTGAGGCATCGTGGTTGTCCTCCTGCGTGTGGTGATCCGGTAGTGGTGGTCATCCAGCGGTGGTCGCAGGTCCGCCGGGCAGCACCCCTGCCGCGGGCCGAGGCGCCGCTGGCAGCGATCTGGCCGGTCGGCTCGCTGCTGGTGGACCCTTCTCCACCGTGGTCTCGCACGACCACGGTGGCGCCCCGGCGCCGGGTCAACCAGGGCCTGCGAGTCCCCGTCTCGGCGGAGTGGCCGTTGCAGGACCACGCGTCCACAGCCGTCCTCGTCGGGGCGGGTGCGGACGACGCTCGCCACCTCCCCGGGCTGCGGAACCACCGGAGCGGTCCGGCCCCGAGGTGGTGGTCGACGGCGGAGCACAGCACCCACCACACGTCTGGAACTGCCACCCAGCGCCCGCCGCGACGGAGACGGTCCCGCACTCCCGGAGCGCGGCGACTCCGTTCCTCGATCCTCTGACTCACGGGTCCTGGTTGATCCTGCGCGGGCGGTCCACCGTGGTTCCACGACGAGACGCGAGAGAGGAACCCACCATGACCGACCTGACCGGAAAGGTCGCTGTCGTCACAGGATCGGCGCGCGGCATCGGCAGAGCCATCGCACAGCGCTTCGCATCCCTCGGCGCTGTCGTCGTCGTCAACTACTCCGGCGACGAGGACAGCGCCGGACGGACGGTGGCCGAGATCCAGCAGGCCGGGGGCCGTGCCCTCGCCGTGCGCGCCGACGTCTCGTCCCCGCA
The DNA here is from genome assembly GCF_050871305.1 of Kineococcus gypseus. Lineage (NCBI taxonomy): Bacteria > Bacillati > Actinomycetota > Actinomycetes > Kineosporiales > Kineosporiaceae > Kineococcus > Kineococcus gypseus. Next base: position 5,117 of record NZ_JBJLRD010000014.1, read on the forward strand.
GGAGCTGGACACGCTGTTCACCGAAGCCGTCGCGGCGTTCGGTCGCGTCGACATCGTCGTCTCGAACGCCGGACTCGAGATCGTCGGGGACCCGGTCCTGGAAGCCACCGAGGACGACTTCGACCGCTCGTACGCGGTCAACGCCAAGGGCGCCTTCTTCACCTTGCAGAAGGGGGCGAAGGTCCTCTCCGAGGGCGGTCGCCTCATCCACATCGGCTCCACCACCGTCGCCGGGGCTCACCCGGGCTCGGGGCTGTACTCGTCCAGCAAGGCTGGCGCCGTCCAGCTCGTGCGCGTGTTGGCCGTCGAACTGGGACCGCGCGGCATCACCGCCAACAGCATCCTGCCCACGGCCGTCGCCGGCGCCGGGGTGTTCACCGACCTGGACGAGGGGGACGAGTTCTACCGGATGAACTCCGCGCGCCCGCTGGGCGGGCGACCGGCGACCCCCGCTGACGTCGCCGACGCGGCCGAGTACTTCGCCGGCGAGCTGTCCGGCTGGGTCAGCGGCCAGACGCTGCTGGTGGCGGGCGGGCTGGACCACTGAGTCGCCGGCGGGCGAGGCACGCCCGCCGGTCGAGGAGGTGTTGCACGAGAGATGGCGAACCACCACTGGACCACGAGACGCAGGAGGACGACCACCATGTCCGAGCAGAAGATCGACCTGATCACCGGCCGCGACCGCGGCCCGGGCCGGCCCGACGCCACGTCCTCCGCCGACGAGAGGCAGAGCCTCACCCTCGGGCAGGTCGAACTGTCACGCGTCGTCGAGTGGACCGGTGGCTACGCCACGACCGACGAGCTGTTCCCGTCCCTGCCGAGCGAGTTGTGGCGTCAGCACTCGTCGTGGCTCGCTCCGGAGTTCTTCGACGCCGAGTCGTCCGCGTGGCAGGCCAACGTCCAGACCTGGGTCCTCAAGAGCGCAGGCCGCACGGTTCTCGTCGACACCGGGCTGGGCAACGACAAGCAGCGGGAGGTAGCCGTCTTCCACCGACGGACGAGCGACTTCCTCGACCGGCTGGCCGCCGCGGGGGTGGACCCGCAGGACGTCGACCTCGTCATCAACACCCACCTGCACAACGACCACGTCGGGTGGAACACCCGACTGGTCGACGGCGAGTGGGTTCCCACCTTCCCCGACGCGCAGTACCTCATCAACCGCACCGAGTTCGACTACTGGAACCCCGCCAACGGCCACGTCCCCCGGTCGCCCTTCCAGAACGCCACCGACACCGGCGTGACGTTCGACGACAGCGTCTTCCCCGTCCACCGGGCCGGTCAGGCGGTGCTGTGGGAAGGCTCCAGCCATCGCATCGACGACAACCTCGTGCTGGAGCTGGCACCGGGTCACACGCCCGGTTCGGCCGTCCTGCACCTGGAGTCGGGCGACGAGCGAGCCGTCTTCGTCGGAGACATCATCCACACCCCGCTGCAGGTGATCCACCCGGACCACGACACGTGCCTGAGTGAAGACCCGGCCCGAGCCAGCCGGTCCCGGCGTCGCATCCTGCAGGAGGCGGCCGACACCAACAGCCTGGTCGTACCGGCTCACCTGCGAGGCCCGGGCGCGTTCGAGGTCTCGCACGCCGACGGGGGGTTCACGCTGAGCGGGTGGGCCCCGTTCCCGAGCACGTGGGTCCCCGAGGGGTGATCGACCCGTGGACGTGCTCAGCGACCCCGTCGGCAGCACCCGCGCAGGGCGGCTCCCGCTCCTGCCGGGGAGGGCTGAGCCCTCGTGCATGACGACGGTCCAGGCGTTCGACGGGGGTGGCTCCCGCGTGGTCACCGCAGGACGTCCCCGGCTGGACCCAGCCGAACGCTCCGGTGCCGTCGTGACGTCCGGGTCTGCACCGAGCCGGAGCGGCACCGGGGTAGGCACCGGCCGGCGCGGTGGTGACCGGCCCGGCTCGTACCCCCGGAACCCCCGAGCCTCGAGGAGCCAACGTGTCCACCATCCTGATCACTGGCACCGGCACGGGTCGGCTCGCCGCACGCACCCTGGCCGCCGGCGGTCACCAGGTCTACGCCTCCATGCGTGACCCGGACGGCCGCAACGGCCACGAGGCGGCGGACGTGCGCGGCTTCGGGCGGGAGAACGGCTACCGCCTCGAGGTCGTCGAGCTCGACGTGCTCAGCGAGTAGTCCGCACGTGACGCCGTGGCGCAGGTGGTCGAGGCATCAGGTCGTCTCGACGTCGTCGTGCACAACGCGGCCCACCTGCTCCACGGCACCACTGGAGCCTTCACGCCCGAGCAGGTCCTGTCCGCCTTGGACACCAACACCGTCGGGGCTCTCCGCGTCAACCGTGCCGCGCTGCCGATCGTGCGCGAGCAGGGCTCGGGTCTCCCGCTGCGGGTGGGGAGCGGGACCAGCGTCGTGGTCCCGCCGTTCCTGGCGCCCTGCACGGCCGCCAGGGCCGCCACGGACTCCTTCGCCGAGTCGATCTCCGTCGAGGTCGCCCGCTTCGGGATCGAGACCTCGATCGTGGTGCCCGGCCCGTCCACGCGAGGCACCGCCCACTTCCCCGACGCCACCCCCGCTCGCGACCAGCGCGTCACGGCGCAGTACGAGGACCTCTACGGGCGGTCCACCGCCCGCAACGCGCAGGCGACCGAGTCGCTCTCCGCCCCCGGGGTCGTCCAGGACGTCCAGGCAGTGGCCGGCGAGATCGCTCGGATCGTCGACCTCCCGCACCGCCGCCGGCCCCACCGCACCTCGGTGGACTCCTCCGACCTCGGTGACGCCCCGGTCGCCGCGGTGGCCGAGGTCCAGTGCACGCGCCTCCTCCACCGGATGGGGCTCGCGGACGTCCTCTCACCCGCCGCCACCGGGAGAGCTGACACGTGACAGCCGGCTCCACGGTGACGTGCAGGTTCTCCGGATCGCCCGGTCCTGGATGCCCCCGGACGGGCACTGCACCCCGGTCGACAGGCAGCGGCCCGGTGCGCCGGCACCCCTCGGGTGGGGCACCGGCCGCCGGAGGTCACACCCCACCACCCGTCCCGGAGCGGGAGCTGGTCGACCTGCGGAGGCTCGCGCCGGGACCTCCTCGAGCGGAGCGGTTCAGGCGCTCGCCGGCGCAGCGGTGGTGCTCGGCAGCGGCAGCTCGATGTCGACGCGGGTGCCGGTGCCGCAGCCCGTGGTGGTGGAGTGGACGGCGACGGTGCCGCCGTGGGCGTGGACGATGGCCTCGACGATGGCCAGGCCCAGGCCCGAGCCGCCGTAGGCGCGGCTGCGGCTGGCCTCGGCGCGCCAGAAGCGCTCGAAGACGCGTGGCAGGTGCTCGGGGTCGATGCCCGGGCCGTCGTCGTGGACACCGACGCGGGCGTGCGGTCCGAGGGCTCGCACGCTCACGCGCACCGAGGTGCCGGCAGGGGTGTGCTGGACGGCGTTGCCCACGAGGTTGCGCAGCACCTGCTGCAGGCGCGGCGCATCACCGGTGACGTGGACGGCCTCGGGCGCGTGCAAGGTGATCGAGCGGTCGGGGTCGATGACCCGGGCGTCCTCGACGACGCCGGCGGCCAGCTCGGCGAGGTCGACGTCCCGTTGCTCCAGCGGGCGCCCGGCGTCGAGCCTGGCCAGCAGACCCAGTTCCTCGACGATCAGGCGCATGCGTCCGACCTCGACGTCGATGTGCGCTATGGCCGCATCGACCGCTCCTCCGGACAGCGCCCCCTGGTGGTGCAGGTCGAGCCAGCCGGAGATGGTGGCCAGCGGGGTGCGCAGCTCGTGGGAGGCGTCGGCGGCGAAGGTGCGGGCGCGGGCCTCCGCGCGGGCCTGGGCGTCGAAGGCCTGGTTGACCGCGCGGGCCAGGGCGTCGATCTCGGTGCGCCGGCCTTGCAGGGGCAGGCGTTCGGCCAGCGAGCCGGCGGCGATGGCGTTGGCGGCGCCGGCCATCCGGCGCAACGGCCGCAGACCCACCCGCAGCACGGCCACCGCCACAGCGCACAGCACGGCCAGCACCGCTGCGACCAGCAGGGCCTGGCGCAGGACCAGCTCGTCGACCGTGTCGTCGTCCAGGCGGGTGTCGGTGACCAGGACCAGCGCGGAGGCTCTCACGGGTGCGGCGCCGGCACGCGCACCGAGGTCGTCGGTGACGCGCAGTCCGGGGCTGGGGATGCGCACGGCGATCAGGTCCTCGGTGTTCGCACCGTCGTCACCGCTCGCACCGTCGTCACCGCTGACCAGGTGGCCGGCCGGCGCCGAGGACGTCATCCGCACCAGCGCCCAGGACGCGTCCTCCGCGGAACCGGCGCTCTCGATCACGGTGTCCCCGGCGCCGACGACCACGATGCCCATCGGTGGTCCCAGCAAGGCGGCGAGCTGGTCGGCATCGGCTGTCTGCGGGCCGGTGGCGAGCACGGAGCGCACGCGTTCGGCGGTGTCGTGCAAGGTGTTCTCGTAGCGGCGCTCGAGGAAGTCGTCCAGCAGCAGCGCGCTGGTCAGGGTGCTGGCCCCCATGCCCACCACCAGCAGCGCCGTCAGGCCCACCAGCAGGCGCCCCCGGATGCTGGAGGTCGACCACGGCATCGCCGGGACCTCGTCGGCCGTGCTCACCGCGCGGGCTCGGAGCGCAGGCTGTACCCGATGCCCCGCACGGTGTGGATCAGCGGCGGGTGGTCGTGATCGACCTTGCGCCGCAGGTTGGAGACGAACCGCTCCACGACGACCGATCCCCCACCGAAGTCGTACTCCCAGACGGCCTGCAGGATCTGGGACTTGGACAGCACCTGCCCCTGGTGCGTCAGCAGGAACCGCAGCAGGCGGAACTCCGTGGGCGAGAGCTCGACGTCCCGGCCGGCGCGGCGCACCTCGTGGCGGGCGTCGTCCAGTTCCAGGTCCGCGCACCGCAGCAGACCGGCGGGGGCGGAGGCGCTGTCGCGCGAGCGACGCAGCAGGGCGTGCAGTCGGGCGCCGACCTCCACGACGCTGAACGGCTTGGTGACGTAGTCGTCCCCACCCAGCTGCAGGCCCCGCACCCGGTCCTCCACGGCCTCGCGGGCGGTCAGGAACAGCACCGGGGTGCGCACCGAGCGGGAGCGCAGCAGTTGCAGCAGGTCGAAGCCGTCACTGCCGGGGAGCATGACGTCCAGCACGATCACGTCCGGCGGTTGCTCCTCCAGCTCCTGCAGGGCCTGGACCACGTCAGCGGCGACGGCGACCTCGAAGCCGGCGAAACCCAGCGCGGACGTCAGCAGCGCCCGGATGCCCGGGTCGTCGTCGACGACCAGGACCCGCTCACGCACCACCTCGCCACCCGCACCTCGCGCGGCGTGCTCGGCGCCGCTCCCGTCCACGAGCCTGGGATCTTCCTGCGAGCCCATCGAACTCCTCCGTCCTCCGAGGTGCTGCGGGGTGTTGCGGACGCGGTCGCGCTGAGGCCGCGGCGCCGGTCCGCTGGACGGCGCAGCCGGGTCGGGCAGGGCCCGACCCGGCGTGCGCCCCCGCTCAGGAGGGCGTGCGCTCACGGCCCGCACCCGCTCGCTCGCCGGGCTGGGAGGGGACGTCGCCCGCAGCGGTGTCCACACCGCCGTTCGCGGCCCGGGTGCGGGCGAGTTCAGCGCCTTCGACGTCCACGGTGGGCACGACGCGCTCCAGCCAGCGCGGCAGGGACCACGCCCGCTCACCCAGCAGGGCCAGGACCGCGGGCACCAGCGTCATCCGCACGGCGAAGGCGTCGATGAGGACGCCGACGCCCAGGCCGAAGGCGATGGGCACGATGTCGGGGTCGCGCGAGGGCAGGAAGCCGGCGAAGACCGCGATCATGATCAGGGCGGCGGCGGTCACGACCCGGGCGGCGTGGCGGGTGCCGGTGACGATCGAGGCCTTCGCGTCACGGGTCCTGGCGTGCTCCTCGCGGATGGAGGAGACGAGGAAGACCTCGTAGTCCATCGCCAGCCCGAACAGCACCGCCATGACGATGATCGGCACGAAGCTGCCCACCGGGCCGGTGCTGGGGACTCCCAGCAGCTGCGCCAGCCACCCGAACTGGAACACCGCGACGATGGCGCCCGAGGTGGCGCCCAGGGACAGCAGGAACCCGACGGTGGCCTTCAGCGGCACCGCGACGGAGCGGAAGGCCACCAGCAGCAGCAGCAGGGACAGACCCACCACCACCAGGGCGAAGGGCAGCAGAGCGGAGCTGAGCTTGCCGGCCACGTCGATGCCGACGGCGGTCTGGCCGGTGACGGCGACCTCGGCGCTGCCGGAACGGGCGGCGGGTGCCACCGCGGCGTCCAGGCGGGTGACCAGCTCGGCGGTGGCGGCGTCACGCGGACCGGTGGTGGGGACTACCTGGATGCGGGCAGCCAGACCGTCCTCAGCGACGTCGATGCCGCTGGTGGCGGCGACACCGCGCACGCCGACCAGGGACGAGGCCGCCTGCTCGGCAGCGCGGGAGACCGCGGCGGGGTCCGCTGCGGTGACCAGGACGAGCAGGGGCCCGTTGGCGCCGGCGCCGAAGGCGTCGGAGATCATGTCGTGCGCCCGGCGCTCGGACGTGCCGACCGCCTCCGAGCCGGCGTCGGTCACCGCGGTCTCCATCTGCAGGGCGGGCGCCGCCGCCACCAGCAGCCCGGTCACGACAACGACCACCGCCAGGACCGGACGGCGCACGACGGCGCTGATCCAGCGGGTGCCCAGGGGTGTGCGCGCCGGAGCGGTGAGTCGGCGGGCGGTGCGCGAGCCGGGCCTGGGCACCAGGCGCCGACCGGCCAGGCCCATCAGCGCCGGCAGCAGGCCCAGGGCTGTGGTCACCGCCACGGCGACCGAGCCGGCCGCGGCCAGGCCCATCGAGGTCAGGATCGGCACACCGGCCACGGACAGCCCGCACAGGGCGATGACCACGGTCGCGCCGGCGAAGACGACGGCGCTGCCGGCGGTGGCGGTGGCCGTGGCGATGGACCGGCGCACCTCCATGCCCTCAGCCAGCTGGGTGCGGTGGCGCGAGAGGATGAACAAGGCGTAGTCGATGCCGACCGCCAGGCCGATCATCGCCGCCAAGGTGAGGGCGTTGTCGGAGATGTCGAACACCGAGGACAGCCCGATGAGCGCGGTCGAGCTGACCACGACGCCCACGACGGCGATCACCAGCGGCATGCCGGCCACGAGCAGGGAGCCGAAGGTGACGGCCAGCACGGCCAGGGCGGTGAGCACACCGATCAGCTCGCTGGGCCCGGCCAGCGAGGCGCTGGTGGAGAAGGCGTCCCCGGTGACGACGACCTCCGCGCCGGCGTCCTCACCGAGCGAGGCGGCGCGCTCCAGCGCGCTCAGGGTCGCCGCCGGGACGACGGCGTCCTCGGGGGTGGAGAAGGTGACTCGCGCGACGGCGGTGCGCCCGTCCTCGGACAGCGTGCCGCTGGTGGACGGATCGCTGACGCCGCTGACCCCCGGCACGGCGCCCGCCGCGTCCAGCACGGAGGTCAGCGCGGCCCGCAGGTCCGGCTCGCCCAGGGTGCGCCCGGCCGGGGCCTGGACCACGATCTGCGCGGACTGGCCGGAGGAGGGGAAGTGCTCGTCCATCGCGGTCAGGGCCGCCTGCGCCGGCGAGCCGGGGATGGAGGAGCTGGACGCGAAGGTGCCGGCACCCAGGACCCCCGCCACCACCACCCCCACCACGAGCAGGGACCACACGATCAGGAGAGTGCCGGGACGCCGGGCGCCCAGGCTGCCCAGCCGGTACAAGAACTTCGCCATGGTGACCACGGAGCCTTCCGCAGGAGGAGGTGCGACCCGTCGATCGTGGAGGACGAGCTTGACGGCACAGCTCCCGCGACCTTGACGGTTCCTTGACGGCTCACGCCCACCCGTCGGCGGTGCGCGTGGTTCGCGGGAGGAGCTGCCGGGTTCGATCGGAGCAGCACGTGGAGCCGCTCACGGACGCGCGAGGTCGCACGGGGGCGCGCCGGCCCGGGGAGCCCCGCGCACGGGCCGGGGCGCGGGCCGTCAACCGCTTCGAGCGGTGGCACGGATCGCCTCTCGTGACGACGGGCACGACGGGCACGACGGGCACGACGGGCACCACTGCGCCGGAGCGGTGCCGACCCGGCTGCTGCTCCGGCTCGGTGAGGTCTCGCCGGACGTGGCTTAGCATGCTCCGGTCACCGCACCGACCGGCGGATGGAGGCGACGGCGTGGCGATCCAAGCGCGCGGGACGGGCGGACCTGTCGCGACACCGGCCGCGCACCCCCTCGCGAGGCGCTCCCCACCCACCCCCGCCGGTTCCGGACCCGGGACCGGCGCGGTCGGTGCGCGCAGGCCTTCTCCCGCAGGTGGCGGCGACGTGCCCGCACGCCACCGCCGGTCCACGTGCCGCGGTGAGGGGTCGACGGCGCCGCCGCCGTCGCGGGCACCGGGCGGTGCACCGAGGACGGAGCGCGGGCGGTGATCGACCGGGCAGGTCTGGCCGCCTTCCTGCGCCAGCGCCGGCAGCTGCTGCAACCGGAGGATGTCGGCCTCCCCCGGGGGTTGCGCCGCAGGACGAGCGGACTGCGGCGGGAGGAGGCCGCGCTGCTGTGCCACATGTCCACCGACTACTTCACGCGCCTGGAGCGCGGGCGCGGCCCGCAACCGTCCGCGCAGATGGTGGCCGGGATCGCGCAGGGGCTGCACCTGTCGATCGACGAACGCGACTACCTGTACCGCGTCGCCGGGCACAACGCGCCGCCGAGGGGCGCCGTCGGTGAGCACGCAAGCCCCGGCATGCTGCGCATCTTCGACCGGATCGGGGAGGACTCCCCCGCCGAGATCACCACCGAGCTGTCGGAGACGCTGCGGCAGAACCGGCTGGGCGTCGCCCTCACCGGCGACTGCACCGTTCACGACGGCCCGGCGCGCAGCGCGATCTACCGGTGGTTCACCGAGCCGCCCGACCGGCGGCGGTTCGCGGTCGAGGACCACCCGTTGTGGTCGCGGATGTTCGCCGCGCAACTGCGCGGGATCGTCGCGCTGCGCGGTCGCGGCTCGCGGGCGGCGTTCCTCGTCGACCTGCTGCAGCAGGAGAGCCCGGAGTTCCGCGCCACCTGGGCCGCGCACGAGGTGTGCGTCCCGCCCGGCGGGTCGATCCGCTTCAGGCACCCGGGACTGGGCCTGCTGGAGCTGGACTGCCAGTACACGACCGACCCGGTGCAGGGGCACTCCCTCGTGGTCTTCACCGCCGTCCCCGGCAGCCCGAGCCACGCCAAGCTGCAGCAGCTGTCCGGGGTCGAACCGTAGGCCGACGTCCGTCCGCCGGCCCTCCTCGCTGCGCCACCGCCCCCGTGCTGGAGCTGCTCACCCGCCCGCTCAGCCTTCGGTCCCTGAGCGCAGCACCGGGGACCCGGCCGCGGGGAAGGAGGTGCCGGTGAGGTCCTCGGAGAGGCTCCAGACGCGCCCGGCGTCCTCCGTGCTGCGCAGCGGCCGGTACAGCCGCTGCTCCGCCGGACCGCCGCTGACGTGACCCGGGCCGTCGGGCCCGTACAGGCGGCCACCGAGGGCGCTGGGCGAGGTCGCTGCGAGCAGGGCGGGCAGCAGCGCGGTCTCGACGGTGCCGGCCAGGCCCACCCTGGACATCAGGCCGATCAGCCGCCTCCCCCCGGTCTCCCGCTCGCGCCCGACCTCGGGACGCGCGGCGAGCAGGTTCGTGGGGGCGATCCCGGGGTGCGAGAGGTTGCTGGTGATGCCCCAACCGCCGGCGCGGGAACGCCGGTCGAGCTCCAGGCCGAAGAGCCCGAACGCGATCTTCGACTGGCTGTAGGCGCGCTGGCCGTCGTAGGAGCGCCGCCAGTTCGGGTCGTCCCAGTTGATGCGCCCGGAGCGGGCGGCGACGCTGATCTGGGAGGTCACCCGGGCGCGCCCGAGGCGCAGCAGCGGCAGCAGGTGAGCCACCAGGGCGAAGTGGCCCAGGTGGTTGGTGCCGAACTGCAGCTCGAAACCGTCGGCGGTGGAGCCCCGCTGCGGCGGCGTCATCACGCCCGCGTTGCCGACGAGCACGTGGATCGGGCGGCCCTCCTCGCGCAGCGTCGCCCCGAGGGCTTCGACCGACGCCAGCGAGGAGAGGTCCAGCTCGCGCAGGGAGACCTCCGCGCGCGGGACGCGCTGCAGGATCGCGGCGACGGCGGCCCCGCCCTTGCGCGGGTTGCGCACGGGCAGGACCAGTTCGGCGCCGGCGGCGGCGAGCCGGGTGGCCAGGGCCAGGCCGACGCCGTCGCTGGCCCCGGTGACGACGGTGCGCCTGCCGGTCAGGTCGGGGACGGCGGTCTGGGGACGGGTGCGCGGCACGGTGGCCTCCTGGGTGTCGGTCCTGCGGGGGCCGGGCGCCTGGACCGGGTGGTCGGGGCCGCTCGGGGATCTCCGCACCGGCGGACGAGCCGGCGCGTGCCACCGAGGGTGCTCCCGCCGCGCGGGGACGTCCACGGCCCGGCGATCCCCGGCTGGGCGGCGTCCCCGGGCGAGGAGCGCGGCCTCCCACCAGGGGGGGATCGCCGGGCCGTGGTTGAGCGGGACCGCCGGTGCCAGGATCGGCACGGCGGTCGGGCGAGCGGGTTCGACGCGCTGCGGGATCGGCGCTGCGGGAGCGGCGGAGCGGGAGGGGCGCAGTGGCGGCGATCGATCGAGCGGGGCTCGCGGACTTCCTGCGCCGGCGGCGCGAGGCGCTGCAGCCGGAGGACGTGGGGCTGCCGCGCGGGCAGCGCCGGCGCACCGCGGGGCTGCGCCGCGAGGAGGTCGCGGCCCTGTGCCACATGTCCACCGACTACTACACCCGCCTGGAGCGCGAGCGCGGCCCGCACCCCTCCGAGCAGATGGTCGCCTCCATCGCGCAGGGGCTGCACCTGGGCCTGGACGAGCGCGACCACCTCTTCCGCCTGGCCGGGCACCACCCGCCGGCGCGCGGGGAGCTCAGCGAGCACGTCAGCCCCGGCATGCTGCGCGTGCTGGACCGCCTGGACGACACCCCCGCCGAGATCGTCACCGAGCTGGGCGAGACGCTGCGCCAGTCCCCGATGGGCGTCGCGCTCACCGGCGACGCCACCCTGCGCACCGGCCCGGCGCGCAGCCTGGGGTACCGGTGGTTCACCGACCCGGCGACGAGGGAGATGTACGACCCGCGGGACCACGCGTTCCTCTCGCGCCTGTACGCCTCGGGCCTGCGCGAGGTCGTCACCCGGCGCGGGCCGGGTTCGCGCGCGGCGCGCCTGGCCGAGCTGGTCCTGGCGCGCAGCGAGGAGCTGCGGCGCCTGTGGGAGGTGCACGAGGTGGGCCTGCGCCCGCACGAGGTCAAGCGGTTCGTGCACCCGCAGGTCGGCGCGCTGGACCTGCACTGCCAGACGCTGCTGGACCCGGAGCAGTCGCACCGGCTGCTGGTCTACACCGCGGTGCCGGGCACCGAGAGCCACGAGAAGCTGCAGCTGCTCTCCGTCCTGGGGGCGCAGGCGCTGGCGTGAGGGCCCGCGGCGGGCGTCACCGGTGCGTCAGCGGTGCGGCGCGTCCTTGCGGAGTTCCCACAACCCGTACCGCACGACGTAGGAGTACTCCTCGTGCCGCCAGGCGGGCACGAACCGGTACGAGGTCGGGGAGAGCCCCGCGGCCGTGACCGCGGCCAGCTGCGCGGTGGCGTCGTAGGAGTTCATGTCCACGCCCGGCAGCCCGTCCTGGGAGAACGCGCGGCGCGAACGGCCGCGCACGCCGGAGGAGCGGTCCTCGACGACCCCGACGAGCAGCCACGCGCCCGGCGCGCACGCGTCGGCGAGGTTGCGCAGCGTGGCGTCGAGGTCGCGGCAGAACTCCAGGCACCCCACGGCCACGACGACGTCGAAGCGCTCCCACGCGCGCGGCAGCGCCTCGTGGAAGTCGTGCAGCTCGTAGCGGCCGCCGGGCCGGCCAGCGCGGGCGGCCGCGAGCATGCGCGGGGAGAGGTCGATGCCCGTCACCGCCACGTCCGGCGCCAGGTCGCGGGTCAGCTGACCCGGCCCGCACCCGACGTCGAGCACCCGGCACTGCGGTGTCACGGTGCGCAGCAGGAAGTCCGCCACCAGGGGGCCGTAGTGCTCCAGGGTGCGCCACCCCGGCACGTAGTGGTCCGCGAAGTCGTCGTAGTACCGCTGCAGGGCCCCGCTCTCGCCGGGCCTCGGATCGCCGTGCACGCCTCGCTCCCTGCTCCTGCGGCGGGTCGCCCGCGGTCGCGGGGGCGGGATCGAGGGTAGCGGTGCGCCCCGCGCGCGGGCGGGCGGCGTCAGCCGCGCGGGACGGCCCCCAGGAGCAGGGTCCGCAGCGCCAGCTGCAGGGAGTCGTCGAGGTCGAGGTGCAGGACGGCGAGCGCCGGTTCGGCCTCGTAGGCGGCGCGCACGCCCGGCGGTGGGGAGCTGTAGGGGGCCAGGGCGCCGGCCAGGACCATCGCGTGGAAGCAGAACCCCTCGGCCGAGGCACCCAGCTCGGGCACGTACCGGCGCAGGAGGTCGGCCCCGGCGGCGAGCCGGTCCAGGGCCGCGCGCTTGTGGCGCGCGACGACCTCGGCGGTGACGTTGCGCTCCAGGACGCCGCCCTGCGCACCCAGCAGGTCGCACAGCACCGGGTGGCCGGCCAGGGACCGGGCCAGCACCGCGGAGAGCTGAGCGGAGCGCGGCACCAGCGGCAGCCCGGGCTCGACCCCCGCGGCGAGGTCGTCGCCCAGCTGCTCGAGCCACTCCCGCAGCTCCGCGTCCATCAGCTGCAGGAGCACGTCCTCGCGCGAGTCGAAGTAGCGCAGCACGTTCGACTTGGCCAGGCCGACGCGGCGGCTGAGCTCGTTGAGGCTGAGGTCGGCCACCGGCATCTGCTCGAGCATGGCGGCCGCGGTGTCGAGGACCGCCCGGCGCCGGGCCTCGCGCTGCTCCTGGCTGCGGGCGCGCTGGAACGTCACGGCGCAGACCCTAGCACTGTGCAGACCGCCGGTCTCTTGACAGCAGACCGGTGGTCTCCTAGCGTTCCGATCACAAAAGACCACCGGTCTCTAGGGATCGGGGAAGCGAGGAGGACGGCATGAGCACGAACTGGACGGCCCGCGACGTCCCGGACCAGCGCGGCCGGGTGGCCGTGGTGACCGGCGCGAACACCGGCCTGGGCATCGAGACCGCGCGGGTCCTCGCCGAGCGCGGCGCCACGGTGGTGCTGGCGGTGCGCGACGTCGCCAAGGGCGAGCGGGCGGCGCGGGACACCGGCGGCGACGTCAGCGTCCAGCAGCTGGACCTGAGCTCGCTGGAGTCGGTCCGCACGGCCGCGGCCGAGCTGCGCCAGGCGCACCCGCGCATCGACCTGCTCGTCAACAACGCCGGGGTGATGTACACCCCGAAGCAGGTCACCCGCGACGGTTTCGAGCTGCAGTTCGGCACGAACCACCTCGGCCACTTCGCCCTCACCGGGCTGCTGCTGGAGTCGATGCTGCCGGCGGAGGGCTCCCGCGTGGTGACGGTCAGCAGCGTCGGGCACCGCATCCGCGCGGGGATCCGCTTCGACGACCTGAACTGGGAGCGCTCGTACTCGCGCGTCGGCGCGTACGGGCAGTCCAAGCTCGCCAACCTGCTGTTCACCTACGAGCTGCAGCGCCGGCTCGCCCGCCGCGGCACGACGGCGGCGGTGGCCGCCCACCCCGGGGTGTCGAACACCGAGCTGGTGCGCAACTCCCCGGCTGCGCTGCGGGCGGTCTCGGACTGGCTGTCCCCGCTGCTGAGCCAGCCGGCGGCGATGGGCGCCCTGCCGACGCTGCGGGCCGCGACCGACCCGGCCGTGCTGGGCGGGCAGTACTACGGTCCCGACGGGCGCGGCGAGACCCGCGGGCACCCGCGGCTCGTCACCTCCAGCGCGCAGTCGTACGACCTCGCGCTCCAGCAGCGGCTGTGGGCCGTCTCCGAGGACCTCACGGGCGTGCGGTTCCCCGTCTGAGCGCGGCCGCGGTCGCCCCCGGCGCGGGGTTCAGCGGTCGTAGTGCCCGGCCGCCACGTCCTCCAGCAGCGTCGGCCCGACCGGCCGCCAGCCGAGCAGCTCGCGCGTCAGCGCGCTGGAGGCGGGGACGTCTGCGGACAGGAACGCCCCCACGAAGGGCAGGTCCCGCGCGAGCTGCTCGGGCGCCACGGAGCTCACCGGCAGGTGCAGGCGCTGCGCGAGCGCGGCCGCGATCTCGCGCACGGGCACGCCCTCCTCGGCCGCGGCGTGCACGACCGAACCGGCCGGGGCGCCCTCCAGCGCCAGGCGCACCAGCACGGCGGCGTCGGAGCGGTGCACCGCCGGCCAGCGGTTCGCCCCCTCGCCGGGGACCGGCACGGCCCCGGTGCGGCGGGAGTGCTCGGCGAGCAGGGCGACGAAGCCGTGGTCGCCCTCGCCGTGCACGGTGGGCGCGAACCGGGCGCTGACCACGCGCACGCCCCGCTCGGCGTGGGCCAGCGCCAGGTTCTCCGCGCCCCCGCGCGGTGCGTCCGGCCCGTGGGCGTCGCTGCGGTCGTGCTCGGTGGAGGCTCGCCCCAGACCCGGCAGGGCCAGGCCCGCGGCCAGCACGAAGGGGCGCCCGGACCCCTCCAGCACCTCCAGGAACGCCTGGACGGCGGTGCGCTCGGCGCGGTTCGACTCCGCCGGGTTCGTCCAGTCGTGCTTGTTGGCCAGGTGGACGACGCCGTCGGCCGCCTCGGCGCCGCGGCGCAGGGACGGCAGGTCGTCGAGGTCGCCGCGCAGGGCGCGGGCGCCGTCCGCCTCGACGGCGGAGGCCGAGGCGTCGGTGCGGGCCAGGCCCACCACCTCGTGGCCGGCGGAGAGCAGCTCGCGGACGACGGCCGTGCCGATGAAGCCGGACGCCCCGGTGACGAAGACGCGCACGGTGGTACCCCCTTCTGATGTCAGTGGCTGTCATCAACGACGGTAGCAGCGATGTCAGCCGCTGTCATCAGTTACGATCGCCGCATGGGACGCTGGCAGCCGGGCGCACCGGATCGCCTGCGCCGGGCGGCGCTGGACCTGTTCGGCGAGCAGGGGTTCGACGCCACGAGCGTCGCGCAGATCACCGAGCGGGCCGGGGTGACCGAGCGCACCTTCTTCCGGCACTACGCCGACAAGCGCGAGGTGCTCTTCACCGGCGACGAGTTCCAGGAGCCGTTCCTGCGCGCCGCCGCCGCCGCACCCGCCGGCACCCCGGTGCTCGACGTGGTCGCCGCCGTGCTGGAGGCGGCCTGCGCGGCGTTCGAGGCCGGGCGCACCCGGCACGACGCCCGCGCCCGCCAGCGCATCATCGACGCGCACGCCGGCCTGCGCGAGCGCGAACTGCTCAAGCTCACCCACCTCGCCGACGCCCTGACCGCCGCCCTGGGCGAGCGCGGCACCGCCGCGCTGCCCGCGCGGCTGGCCGCCGACCTCGCCGTCTCGGTGTTCGTCACGGCCTTCGGGGCGTGGATCGCCGAGGGCGAGGAGCGCGACCTCGTGCACCTGCAGCGCGAGGCGCTCGCCGAGGTGCGCGCCCTCGTCACCGGCACGCGCTGAACCGGCGCCCGCCGGAGCGGCGCGGGTCGCCGGTCGAGGGGGTTCGCGCCCAGGGGCGGATCCGCGGGCCCTGGTTGAGCCCGGCACCGCGGTCGAGGCTGGTGGCACGCCCCGATCGAGGAGGAACCCGTGAGCCACGCACCGACCGCCGCCCTCCACGACCCCCGGCAGGCCCGTCCCGGCCGGACGGACCCCGGCGTCAGCGCGAGGGTGCGCCGGGTGCTGGACCTGCCCGAGCCGGTGGAGCGCTCGGCCGGTCGCGCCGTGGCGCACCGCGCGCTCGAGCGCCTGGGCGGACCGGTCGGCCTGCTCGTGGCCGCGGCCCCCACCGTCGCCTTCGTGGCCGCCGACGCCGCCGCCGGGCTGGGCGCGGCCCTCGTCGCCCTGGCCCTGGCCGCGGTGCTCGGGTGCGCGGTGCGCCTGGCCCGCCGCGAGCCGCCGGGGGCCGCGGTCGCCGGGGTGCTGGTCGCGGCGCTCTGCGCGGGCGTCGCGGTCCTCGCCGGCGAGGCGCGCGCCTTCTTCCTGCCCACCACGCTCCTGCCGGTGGCCTTCATCGTCGCCTACGCGGTCTCGCTGCTCGCGCGGCGGCCGCTGATGGGCGTCGTGGTCAACCCGCTCGTCGGCGGTCCGCGCGCCTGGCGCGAGCACCGCGACCTGCGCCGCGCGTACACCGCCAGCACGCTGATCGTCCTGGCCCTGGCGAGCGCGAACCTGCTCGTGCGGGTGGTGTCCTACCTCGAGGGCCAGCTCGCGGTACTCGCCGGCCTGCAGGTCGGCGTGCCCGTCCTGTTCGCCACCCACTTCGCCCTCACCGTGGTCGTCGCCCGCCGGGTGGTCCGCAGGTCCACCACCGGCTCACCCACCACCCCGCTCCCCGCCCACGCCTGAAACCGCCGAAACCCCGAAACCCCGAAACCCACGAGCACAGGAGCAGTCATGCCTCGCACCCACCACCTGACCCTGCCCGACCTGTCCGGCCGGCGCGCCCTCGTCACCGGCGGCAGCGACGGGATCGGCTTCGGCATCGCCCGGCGGCTCGCCGCCGCCGGCGCCGAGGTGGTCCTGCCCGTGCGCAACCGCGCCAAGGGCGAAGCCGCCGTCGCCCGCATCCGCGACGAGCACCCGGGCGCCCGGTTCTCCCTGCACGACCTGGACCTGTCCTCGCTGCGCTCGGTGGCCGCCCTGGGCGAGCGGCTGCGCGCCGAGGGCCGTCCGGTCCACCTGCTGGTCAACAACGCCGGCGTCATGCACCCGCCGCAGCGGCAGGTCACCGTCGACGGCATCGAGCTGCAGTTCGGCACCAACCACCTCGGGCACGTCGCGCTGGTCGCGCACCTGCTGCCGCTGCTCATCGCCGGCCGGGCGCGCGTGACCTCGCAGACCAGCGTGGCCGCCAGGAGCGGGCAGGTGAACTGGAGCGACCTGAACTGGGAGTCCTCCTACGACGGCATGCGCGCCTACAGCCAGTCGAAGATCGCCTTCGGCCTCTTCGGCCTGGAGCTGGACCGGCGCAGCCGCGCCGCCGGCTGGGGCATCACCAGCAACCTCTCGCACCCCGGGGTCGCCCCCACCAGCCTGCTCGCGGCGCGCCCGGAGATGGGCAGGGAGCGCAACACCCCGCAGATCGCCGTGATCCGCCGCCTGTCCCGCGCGGGGATCCTGGTGGGCACCGTCGACAGCGCGCAGCTGCCGGCGCTGATGGCCGCGACCTCGCCGCAGGCGCGCGGCGGCGCGCTGTACGGACCGGGTGGCCCGGGCCACCTCGGCGGGGGCCCGGTCGAGCACGGCCTCTTCCGGCCCCTGCGCGACGCGGCGGAGGCCGAGCGCGTCTGGCGGGTCTCGGAGGAGCTGGCCGGGGTCTCCTTCGCCGAGCACGCGGCGGCGTGAGGGCCGGCGCGCCCGCACCCTCCCCCGCCCCGCGGGCGCCGCACCCGCCCACCGCCCGGGCCACCGGAGCGGTGGGCGGGTGCGGCGCCGCTGCGGGGCCTCAGCGGTAGAGGGCCTCCAGGTCGGCGGCGAAGACGCGCAGCACCTCGCTGCGGCGCACCTTCAGGCTCGGCGTCAGGCAGCCGTTCTCGAGGCTGAGGTCCTGGCCCAGCACGCGGAAGCGGCGGATGGACTCGGCGCGGCTGACGGAGGTGTTGGCCGAGTCCACGGCGCGCTGCAGCTCCGCCTGCACCGCCGCGTCGCCCGCCGCGGTGGCCAGGTCCAGGCCGGGGCGCCCGTGCAGCTGTCCCCACGCGGCCAGCGCCTGCTCGTCGAGGGTGAGCAGGCACGCCACGTAGGGGCGCTCGTCGCCGACGACGACGGCCTGCGAGATCAGCGGGTGGGTGCGCAGGCGGTCCTCCAGCGGCGCCGGGGCGACGTTCTTGCCGGCGGCGGTGACGACGATCTCCTTGGCGCGCCCGGTGATGCTGAGGTTCCCGACCTCGTCCAGGCTGCCCAGGTCGCCGGTGCGGAACCAGCCGTCGCGGAAGGCCGCCGCGGTCTCCTCGGGGCGGTTCAGGTACTCGCGGAAGACGCCGATGCCGCGCACGAGGACCTCCCCGTCCTCGGCCAGGCCCACCTCCGTGCCCGGCAGCGGCAGACCCACCGTGCCGATGCGCAGGTCGCCCGGGCGCGTCACGCACGCCGGCGCGGCCGTCTCGGTCAGGCCCCACCCCTCGAACACGGTCAGGCCGACGCCGCGGAAGAAGTGCCCCAGGTGCTCGCCCAGCGACGCGCCGCCGGAGACCGCGCGGGTCAGCCGCCCCCCCAGGGTGGCGCGCAGCTTGCCGTACACGAGGCGGTCGAACACCGCGTGCTGCGCGCGCAGGCGCGCTCCCGGGCCACCGGCGTCCAGCGCGCGCGAGTACGCCACGGCGGTCGCCTCGGCCCGCGCGAACAGCGCCGCGCGCACCCTGCCACCGCTGGCGGCCTTGTGACCGGCGGCGGCGTGCACCTTCTGGAACACCCGCGGGACGGCGAGCACGAACGAGGGGCGGAACGACTGCAGGTCGGCCACCAGCTCGCGGCTGTCGGGGGCGAAGGCCAGGGGGATGCGCACCGAGAGGCACAGCACCTCCACGAACCGCGCCAGCACGTGCGCCAGCGGGATGAACAGCAGGGTGCTGGCGCCGGGCTCGTCGAGCATGTCGGGCATGACGGCGTGCGCGTTGGCGGCCAGGTCCACGAAGTTGCCGTGGGTGAGCACGCAGCCCTTGGGGCGGCCGGTGGAGCCGGAGGTGTAGACGATCGTGGCGGTGGTGCCCGGCCCGGAACCGGCGCGCGCGGCGCGCAGCGCGTCCTCGCCCACCCCCCGCCCGGCCGCGACCAGCTCGTCGAGGCCGCCGTCGTCGATCACCCAGGAGTGGCGCAGCGCGGGCACCTGCGCGCGCACGTCCTCCAGGACCGCCGCGTGCGCGGCGGTCTCCACCACGCACACCACGGCACCGGAGTCGGACAGCACCCAGGCCACCTGCTCGGGCGAGGAGGTGTCGTACACCGGCACGCTGACGGCGCCGGCGAACCAGCAGGCGGCGTCGACGACCGTCCACTCGTAGCGGGTGCGCGAGACCAGCCCCACGCGGTCGCCCGGGCGCACCCCGGCCGCGACCAGGCCGGCGGCCACCTCCCGCGCCCGCGCGGCGAACTCCGCCACGCCCGCGGTGCGCCAGGCGCCGGTGGCGTCGCGGCGGCTGAAGCACACGGCGCCGGGGTCCTCGCGCTCCCAGTCCAGCACCAGGTCGGCCAGGGTCCCGGTGGTGACGGGCGGCACGGCCGGCGGGACCGTCACCACGCGCGAGGGCCGCCACGCGGCGGTCGCGGGCGTCTCGCGGCCGGGCGACGGCCTCGTCACGTCAGCAGACGTCATCGGCTGCTCCTCGGTCCGCGCCGCCGGCCGTCCGCCGGCGGCGGTGCGCAGTGGGACCTCGATCATCCGCTGGCGCGCGGGGCCGGTCAAGGCGGCGCGCCCCCCGGACGGGGGACCGGGCGCGCCCGCGCGCCGGGCCGCGGCCGGGCCCCCGTCCCGGGGACGGGGCACGCGGACCCCTCGGGGCCCGGGAGCACCCGCGGGAGGGCGCCTCCCGCGGAGCGCACCGCCCCGGGGGTCCTGGCTAGGCTCGCGGCGTGGCGGCAGCGAGCGTGCGGGCGACGACCGAGGACGACTGGCGCGAGGTGCGCGCGCTGCGCCTGGAGATGCTGCGCGACACCCCGCACGCCTACCTGGAGACGCTGGAGGCGGCGCTGGCGCACGACGAGGCGGAGTGGCGGGTGCGCGCCCGGCGCGGCACCTCCGCCACGAGCACCTCGCTGGTGGCGGTGGACGCCGACGGGCGCTGGGTGGGGACCATGGGCGGCTGGGTCCCCGACGCCGCGAGCGGCCCGCTGCTGGGGGGCGTGTACGTCGCCCCCTCGCACCGGGGCCGCGAGGCCGGGGTGGCCGACGCGCTGCTCGACGCGGTCGAGGCGTGGGCGCTGGCGCACGGCCCGCGGCTGCGCCTGGAGGTGCACGAGGACAACCACCGCGCGCAGGCGTTCTACGCGCGGCGGGGTTTCCGGCCCACCGGGCGCTGGGCGCCCTACCCGCTGGACCCCTCGCGGCGGGAGATCGAGATGGCCAGGGACCTGACGGGCCGCTGAGACCCGGCGGGGAGAGGTTCCCGTCACACGCGTTGTTCCGGCCGTAACCACGGTGAAACAGCGGCCGCCTTGACTTCTGCCGTGACCGGGACCGCCACCCACGACGCGCACCGCCACCTCGGCCGGCTGCCGGCGTACCCGTTCTACGGGGGCCCACCGGTCAGCCCCGACACCACCGCGCGCGACCAGCTCGCCGACCTCGTCGCCGACCTCGACCGCGAGGGCACCGAGCGGGCGCTGCTGCTGCCGAACTACGGCGTCCCGGTGGCCGGGGCCTCCTTCGCCCTGAACGACCTCGTGCTCGAGGCCGCCGCCGCGGACGACCGGTTCGTCTGCGGCCTGTGGACCTCCCCGCGCGCGCAGGACGCCGAGCTGACCGAGCGCGCGCTGTCGCTGGCCGGCGAGCGCGGCGTGGTGGCGCTGAAGACGAGCTTCCTGCTCGGCGGCGGCGTGGACGACCCCACCTCGCAGCCGCAGCTCGAGCGCATCTTCGCCACCGCCCGCGAGCACGGCCTCGTGGTGCACGTGCACACCTCCCCCGGCGGCGCCTCGGACGTGGACCGCGTCGGCGAGCTGGTCGAGCGCCACGGCGACGACGTGCGCATCCACCTGGTGCACCTCGGCGGCGGGGTGAGCGGGCACCTGAAGCTGATCGGCGGCCGGTTCTTCGACTGGGTCGAGGCCGGCAAGAAGGTCTACACCGACACCAGCTGGGCGGTCGGCTTCGCGCCGCGCTGGCTGGTCGCCGAGATCGAGCGCCGCGGCGTCGGCGCCGACCGGGTCCTGTTCGCCAGCGACGAGCCGTGGGGCGACCACGCGGGCGAGCTGGCCCGCCTGCGCGCGGCCGCCGGCGACGGCGAGCTGAGCAGGATGCTCCTGCGCGAGAACTTCACCGCGCTCTACGGCTGAACCACCCGAACCACCCGAACCACCAGGACCCGCCCGAACCCGACAGGACCCGCCAGAACCCGCTGCAGAAGGACCGGAGGGAACCCCCGTGACCCAGACCACCACCTCCCCGAGCACGACGGCCACCGAGGTCGAGGAGCAGATCGCCGCGAACATCGCCGCCGCGCTCGCGGAGATCCCGCACCCCTCGACGCCCAAGGGCACGAACATCTACGGCTCGACGAAGGTGTTCCCGGACTACCGCGCCGAGGGCGGGGAGTCGTACTTCACCCTCGTGCACGGCATCGCCCACGAGTCCTCCGTCAGCTTCGTCGCCGTCCTGCAGGCGACGCGGGCGCTGCGCAAGGGCTTCGAGTCGGCCATCTACTTCTACGGCCCCGGGTCGATGAACTGCATGGCCACCCGAGGGTTCCCCACCACCGGCGACTCCGGGTTCCCCGGGGAGCAGAACATCAACGGCGCGCTGGAGACGTTCATCGCCGAGGGCGGCACCGTGTACTGCTGCCGCTTCGGGCTGGCGCTGCACGGCCTGCGCGAGGAGGACCTCATCGCCGGCGTGATCCCGTGCCACCCCCTGGACGTGCAGGACGCGGTGATCCACTACGCCCGCAAGGGCGCCATCATCAACTCCACGTACATGGTCTGAGGCGCGGTCGTGAGCGGCGGCGGGACCGTCTCCACGCGCGTGGACGTCGCGATCCGCGGGGTCCGCGCCAGCACCCCCGTGCACCGCGCGGGCGGGGCCGGGCCCAGCGACGACGGCCACGTCGTCCTGGGCGGCCTGGCCACCGCGCTGCCGCTGCGGGCCGACAGCCCGTACCTGGTGCGCGACGGCCGGCTGCTGCGCGAGCGCTCGCGCGGCGGGCTGCTGGAGGTGACCGACCTCGGCGTGGAGGTCACCCCCGTGCAGCGGCCGCGGTTCTACGACCTGAGCACTGCCGACGGCGTGCCGTACGAGAAGGTCGCCCGGCTGCACGGGCGCGACGTGCTGGCCACCACGGTGGTGCAGACGTGCGCGCGCTACGACCCGAGCCAGCGGTGCCGCTTCTGCGCGGTGGAGGCCTCGCTGGAGGCGGGCACGACGATCGCGGTGAAGTCCCCGGCGGTCCTGGCCGAGGTCGCCGAGGCCGCCGTGCGCCTGGACGGCGTGCGGCACGTGGTGATGACGACCGGCACGTCCACGGCGCCGGACCGCGGCGCCCGGCACCTGGCGCGGTGCGCGCGGGCAGTCACCGCCGCCGTGCCGGGGCTGCCCGTGCAGGTGCAGTGCGAACCGCCCGCGGACCTCTCGGCGCTCACCGCGCTGCGGGAGGCCGGTGCCACCTCGATCGGCATCCACGTGGAGTCCCTGGACGACGCGGTGCGCCGGCGCTGGACGCCGGGCAAGGCCACCGTGCCGCTGAGCGGGTACCTCGCCGCGTGGGCGGAGGCGGTGCGCGTCTTCGGCCGCAACCGCGTCTCGACGTACCTGCTCGTCGGGCTGGGCGAGGACCCCGACGAGCTCGTCGCCGGTGCCGCGGACCTGGTGGCGATGGGCGTCTACCCGTTCGTGGTGCCGTTCCGCCCGCTCGCCGGCACGCTCGCGGTCGACGTCGACGACGTCGGCGCACCGGACCCCGCGGTCGTGGAGGACGTCACCCGCCGCGTCGCGGCGCTGCTGCGGGCCGCGGGGATGCGCGGCGCCGACCAGGGCGCCGGCTGCGCGGCGTGCGGGGCGTGCTCAGTGCTGCAGGACCTGGGGGCGTGATGGACCTGCGCACCCCCCACCACCTGCTGCCGCCGCTGGAGGTGCCGTTCCTCACCGGCGCGCCGGTGCCGCGCTTCCGCGTCGAGGTCGCCGACGGCGACGGCGAGCGGGCCCACCGGGCGCTGCGCCGGGAGGTGTTCGTCGGCGAGCAGGGCCTGTTCGAGCGCGACGACGCCGACGACGCCGACGACGACCCGCGCCGCCTGGTGCTCGTGGCGCGCACCCCCGGCGGCGCCGTGCTCGGCGGGGTGCGCCTGGCGCCGGCCCTGCCCGGGCCGGACCTGGGCTGGTGGCGCGGCAGCCGGCTCGCGGTGCAGCCGCGCGCGCGCAGCCTGGGCGGGGTGGGCGCCGCCCTGGTGCGCGCCGCGTGCGCCCACGCCGAGCGGCTGGGCGCGCTGCGCTTCGAGGCGACCGTGCAGGCCGCGAGCGCGGTGCTCTTCCGCCGGCTGGGCTGGCAGGCGGTGCGCGAGGTCCGCGCGCACGGCACCGCGCACGTCCTCGTGCGCTACCACCTCGACCGGTTCCAGCGCCTGGTCGAGGCCACCAAGGCGCCGCTGGGCGCGCTGCTGGGCGGGCTGGACACCGGCGGCGCCGCGCTGGGCGGTGCCGGTTTCCGCGGCGACGACGCGGCACCGGTGCCCGCCTCGGACCTGGTGGCGGCCTGCGACGCGGTGCTGCCGTCCATGGTGGAGCGCGACCCGGAGTGGGCCGGCTGGTGCGCGGTGCTGGTCAACCTCAACGACCTGGCCGCCACGGGCGCCGAACCCGTCGGGCTGCTGGACGCGCTGGCCGCCCGCGACGCGGCCTCGGCCGCGCGGGTGGTGGCCGGGCTGCGCGCGGCCGCCACCGCGTGGGACGTGCCGGTGCTCGGCGGGCACACCCAGCTCGGCGTGCCCGCCGCGCTGTCGGTGACGGCCCTGGGGCGCACCGCGCACCCCGTCCCCGCCGGCGGCGGGCGCCCCGGCGACGAGCTGCACCTGACCGCCGACCTCGGCGGCGGCTGGCGCCCCGGGTACCGCGGCACCCAGTGGGACTCCACCACCGCCCGCCGCGGCGAGGAGCTGCGGGCCATGGGCTTGTTCGTGGCGCGCTCGCGCCCGGCGGCGGCCAAGGACGTCAGCGCCGCCGGTCTGGTGGGCACCACCGGCATGCTCGCCGAGGCCAGCGGGTGCGGCGCCGAGCTCGACGTGGCCGCCGTGCCGCGCCCGGACGGCGCCGGCGCCGGCGACTGGTTCACCTGCTTCCCCGGTTTCGGGATTGTCAGCGCCGCCCGGCCCGGCTGGTCCCCCGCGCCGGCCGGGCCGGCCGGCACCGCGGTGTGCGGGCGCCTGACCGGCGGCGCCGGGGTGGTGCTGCGCTGGCCCGACGGGGAGGTGACCCCGGCGGTGCGGGGCGCCGTGACCGGTTGGGGGCGCGCGTGAGCACGACGCGGCTGGCGGCCGTGGCCGAGGGCTTCGGCCGCGACCTGGAAACGGCGTACGCGACGATCGGGCGGCTGCTGGAACGCGCCCGGGCCGAGGGCACCGGGTTGCTGGCGCTGCCGGAGGCGTGCCTGGGCGGGTACCTCTCCGACCTCGGCGCGGCCGGGCAGCGCGGCAGCGCCGACGACCGCCGGCGCGGCGGCGGCCCCCCGGCGCTGCGCCTGGACGGCCCGGAGCTGGAACGGGTGCGGCGCATGGCCGGGGACGTCGTGGTGGTGCTGGGCGTGTGCGAGGACGGCGGCGAGGACCGCTACAACACCGCGGTCGCCCTCGACGGCGACGGCGTGCTGGGCGTGCACCGCAAGGTGCACCAGCCGCTGGGCGAGAACCTCTCCTACGCCGCCGGGGACGTCTTCGAGGCGTTCGACACCCCGGTCGGGCGCATCGGCCTGCAGATCTGCTACGACAAGGCGTTCCCGGAGGCGGCCCGCGCCGCCGCCCTCGACGGGGCGCGGATCGTGGTGAGCATCTCCGCGTGGCCGGGCTCGCGCACCGCCCCCGCCGCCGACCTGGCGCGGGACAGGTGGAAGGAGCGCTTCGACCTGTACGACCGGGCGCGCGCGCTGGAGAACCAGGTCGTGTGGGTCGCCTCGAACCAGGCCGGCTCGTTCGGCTCGCTGCGCTTCGTCGGCAGCGCCAAGGTCGTCGGCCCCGGCGGCGAGGTCCTCGCGGCCACCGGCGTGGACGCCGGCGTCGCGGTGGCCGACGTCGACGTCGACGAGGCGCTCGCCGGCGCGCGCCGGTCGATGTTCGCGCTGCGCGACCGCCGCCCGGACGCCTACGGCGCCCTGCTGCGCCGCGGCACCCCCTCCGGCACGCCTCCGGGCGCCACCCCCGGGAGCACCCCCGGCACCACCCCCGGCGCCACCCGGGAGCCGAGCCGTGCCTGAGGGGACCCCTCCCACGGCCGGGGGCGGCGAGCAGCACGAGGTCGTCGTCGTCGGGGCCGGGCAGGCCGGGCTGTCGCTGAGCTGGCACCTGGTGCAGCGCGGCGTGCAGCACGTCCTGCTCGAGCGCGCCACCGTCGGGCACGAGTGGCGCGACGGCCGCTGGGACGCCTTCACGCTGGTGACCCCGAACTTCCAGTGCCGGCTGCCCGGGTGGTCGTACGGGGGAGGTTTCGGCGGCACCGACCCGGACGGGTTCATGGCCCGCGACGAGGTGCACCGCTTCGTCACCTCCTACGCCGCCTCCTTCGGCGCACCCGTGCGCGAGGGCGTGGAGGTGACCTCGCTGCGCCGCTCCGGCGGCGGTTTCGCGCTGACGACCACCGCCGGGGAGCTGAGCGCCGGGCAGGTCGTCGTGGCCACCGGCGGCTACCACGCACCGGTCCTGCCCCGCGTGGCCGAGCGCGTGCCGCGGCACCTCGTGCAGCTGCACTCCTCCGCGTACCGCTCCCCGGGCGCGCTGCCCGCCGGGGCCGTCCTCGTCGTGGGCTCGGGGCAGTCCGGCGCGCAGATCGCCGAGGACCTGCACCTGGCCGGGCGGCGGGTGCACCTCGCCGTCGGCAGCGCCCCGCGCTGCGCGCGCCGCTACCGCGGGCGCGACTGCGTCGCCTGGCTGGAGGAGATGGGCACCTACGACGTGCCCGCCGCGCGGGTCCCCGGGGGCGCTGCGGCGCAGGAGAAGACCAACCACTACGTCACCGGGCGCGACGGCGGGCGCGACGTCGACCTGCGCGCGTTCGCGCTGGAGGGGATGCGGCTGCACGGGCGGCTGGAGGACGTGCACGACGGCGTCGCCCGGTTCGCCCCCGGCCTGGAGCGCTCGCTGGACCGCGCCGACGCCGTCGCCGAGAGCATCAAGGACTCCATCGACCGCCACGTGGCCGAGCGCGGCCTCGACGCGCCCGTCGAGGCGCGCTACGTGCCGGTGTGGCGCCCGCCGCGCGAGGAGCTGGAGCTCGACCTCGCCGCCGCGGGCGTCACCTCCGTCGTGTGGAGCGCCGGGTACCGCGCGGACCACCGCTGGGTCGAGGTCGGGGTCTTCGACGGGCGCGGCCGCCCGCGCCAGACGCGTGGCGTCACGGACGTGCCGGGGTTGTTCTTCCTCGGGCTGCCGTGGATGCACACCTGGGGCTCGGGCCGCTTCGCCGGGGTGGCCCGCGACGCGGAGTTCCTCGCCGGCCGGATCGCCGAGCGGGTCGCCCGGCGCGGTGCCGGGCCGCGGGTGCCGGCGCCGGCGGCCGGCCGGGCGTGATCACCCGGACCGCCGCGGTGGCGGGCAGCTTCGGGCGCGACGTCGAGCGCGGCCTGTCCAAGGTGCTCGGCATCGTCGAGCACGCCCGGCAGCGCGGCGTGCAGCTGCTCGTCCTGCCGCACGCGGTGCTCGGCGGGTACCTCTCGGACCTGCGCGACGTCGGCGCGACGGGGCTGCCCCCGGCCCTGGACGGCGACGGCCCGGAGGTCCGCCGCGTCGCCGAGGCCGCCCGCGGCGTCGTGGTGTGCTTCGGCTACACCGAGGCCGAGGGCGCGCGCCGCTGGAACTCCGCGGTCTGCGTCGCCGACGGCCGCGTGCTGGGGCGCCACCGCAAGGTGCACCAGACCGCCGGGGAGGGGCGCCGCTACGCCGCCGGGGACGCGTTCCGCGCGTTCGACACCCCCGTGGGGCGGCTGGGGCTGCTCATCGACTACGACAAGACGTTCCCCGAGTCCGCGCGCACGCTCGCCCTGGACGGCGCGCAGGTGCTGTGCTGCCCCTCGGCGTGGCCGGCCAGCGTCACCGACCGCGCCGCGCGCCTGGCGCACGACCGCCAGTCGCGGCTGTTCGACCTCTACGACGGCGCGCGCGCCGCGGAGAACCAGGTGGTGCTCGTCTCCGCCAACCAGACCGGCGTGACCGGCCGGCTGCGGTTCCTGGGGCAGGCGAAGGTCGTCGGCCCCGGCGGGGACGTGCTGGCGCGCACCGGGACCAAGGGCGGCATGGCGGTGGTCGACCTGGACCCGGCGGCGGAGGTGCGCCGGGCGCGGCGCACCCTGCGGCACCTGCAGGAGCGGCGCACCGGCACCTACCGCGGCCTGCTCGAGCCCGCCGCGCACGAGGCGGCGGCGGTGCTGCCGTGAGGGTCGCGCTGGCCACCTACTCCACCAAGCCGCGCGGCGGGGTCGTGCACACCCTGGCCCTGGCCGAGGCGCTGGTCGAGGCCGGCGCCGAGGTGTCGGTGTGGACCCTGGGCCGCGGCGGGGACCGTGCGTTCTTCCGGCCGGTGGACCCGCGCGTGGACGTGCGGGTGGTGCCGTTCGCGCCGCGCGAGGGCGAGGACGTCGGCGCCCGCGTGCTGCGCTCGGTGCGGGTGCTGCGCGAGGGTTTCGACGCGGCCGGCTACGACGTGGTGCACGCACAGGACTGCATCAGCGCCAACGCCGTGGGCCGCTGCGTGCGCACGGTGCACCACCTGGACACCTTCACCACGCCGGAGCTGGCGGCGTGCCACGAGCGGGCCCTCGTCGAGCCGTACGCGCACGTGTGCGTCTCGCGCGCCGTGGCCGCCGAGGTGCGCGCGGGGTGGGGGCTGGACCCCGTCGTCATCCCCAACGGGGTGGACGCCGCACCGTTCGCCGCCGCCGCCTCGGGCAGCGCCGCCGCCCGCGCGGCGCGCCGGGCCTGGCGCGAGCGCTTCGGCCGCTACGTGCTGGCGGTCGGCGGCATCGAGCCGCGCAAGGGCAGCGTGGACCTGCTGCGCGCGGTGGCGCTGCTGCGCGAGCGCGTGCCCGGGGTGCGGCTCGTCGTCGCCGGCGGCGAGACGCTGTTCGACCACCGCGAGTACCGGGCGGGTTTCGACGACCTCGCGGTGCGCCTGGGCGTGCGCCCGCACGTCCTGGGCCCGGTGCCGCAGGAGGACCTGCCGTCGCTGGTGGCCGCGGCGGCGGTGGTGGGTTTCGTCTCCACGAAGGAGGGTTTCGGGCTGGCGGCGATGGAGGCGCTGGCCGCCGGGGTGCCGCTGGTGACGCGCGAGCTGCCGGTGCTGCGGGAGGTCTTCGACGGCGCGGCGCTGTTCGCCGCCGACCCCGCCGGCACCGCCGCGGCGCTGCACGAGGCCCTGACCGCCGCCCCGGGCGACCCGGCGGCCGCCGCCCGGCGCCGGCGGGGCCTGGCGCTGGTGGCCCGGCACACGTGGGCGCGGGCCGCCCGGGCGCACCTGGAGCTGTACCGCTCGCTGGTCCCCGCGGCGCTCAGCCCGCCCGCACCTGCGGGTCGTCCTGCGGCTCCGCGGCGGTCCGCGCCGCGGCGATGACCCTGCTCAGCCCGTCGCGCAGCGCCTCGAGCTCGTGCACGTCCACCCCGAGGCGCTCGACGACCTGGGCCGGGACGCGCTCGGCGCGCGCGCGCAGCGCGCGGCCGGCGCCGGTGAGGGAGACCGCCAGCGAGCGCTGGTCCTCGGGCAGCCTGCGGCGCTCGAGCAGGCCGGCGGCCTCCAGGCGCTTCAGCAGCGGCGAGAGGGTGGGCGCGTCGAGCTGCAGCGCCTCGCTGAGCTCGCGCACCGACATCGGCTCGCGCCCCCACAGCGCCAGCATCACCAGGTACTGCGGGTGCGTCAGCCCCATCGGCTCCAGCACGGGCCGGTAGACCGACAGGACGCTGCGGGCGGCGACGACGAGGGCGAAGCAGACCTGCCGCTCCAGGGCCAGCGGGTCCTCCGCCGCCGGGAGGTGGGTGCCGGCCGGGTCCGCACTGGTGCTCACGCGCACAGCGTACGATGCTTAATGCACGAAGTGTTGCACCGCGAAGGATCGACCCGAGGACCGACATGCCCTTCGACGACACCCGTGGCCTGCCGGCCCACCTGCAGCGGCCCCGCTCGAGGAACCGCTGGATCGACCTGCTGCTCGACGCCGCCTTCTCCTTCACCGGCCCGGCCCAGGTCTCCGAGGAGGAGGGGCCGCAGCGCGGCCCGCGCACCCCGGAGGAGGCGAGCCGCGGGTACGCGCAGTGGGAGCGCGTCACCGTCGACGGGCACACCTACCTCGTCGAGCGCCGCCCCGAGGACCCCGCCGGTCCCTGAGCACCCCGCCGGTCCGCGAGCACCCCGCCGCGGGTTCCCGAGCACCCCGCCGCGGGTTCCGCGCAGCCCCGGCGCGCCCCCCGCGGGGGGTCCGCGCGCCAGGGGCGGGGTGCGCCGGGCGTGGCGGTCACGTGCGCACGCCGTGGCAGAGGCGTGACGAGTTCCAGGTGGACCCTGGTCCGTTCACCGTTCACCTACCGCTATGGTTCGACCGCGCCGTCGGGTCCGGACCGATCGCGTGCTGCCGACCGGCCCCTGCAGTGAGGACTTCGATGGCACCAGCACGGCCCGACCACCGCACACCCCCGGCGAGCGGGACCACCCACCCCGCCGCCGGGAACCGTGCGACGGGTCGTCGCTGCACCTGACGAGGTCCACCCGCCCGCCTCCCCCCGGCGAGCGGTCCACCGGTCCCGCACCCGCTCCCCCGTCCACCCGACGTGCCGACGCCCCCCGTCGGCACCGACGCGCTGCCCCGTGCCATCCCCCCGGCGATACGGAGAAGCCATGTCCCCGCACGTCCCCCCGTCCCACCCGCCGCGATCCGCCCCCCGGGCCGCGCGGGCCCGGCGCTCGCTGACCGCGTTCGCCTGCGCGTTCCTCGCCCTGGCCCTCGGCCTGGGTTCCGCCGGCACGGCCGTCGCCGCCGGCTGGGGCACCGGCCCCGCCACGCTGCAGCAGATCGTCGCCAGCGGCGGCGCGGTGCAGGCCTCCCGCGAGAACCTGACCTCCCCGTCCACCGGGGTCTCGCGCGTCCACCTGGACCGCGGGCAGATGAACGGCTACAAGCTGCGCAGCAGCATCGACGCCCGCGAGCAGATCACCCTCTCGTACCAGGTGCGCGTGCCCCGGGCCACGCACGACCAGGGCCTGGCGAAGGTCGACCTGAAGATGCCCGGGCTCGCGGGCATCCCCGTCGGCAAGGACCCCTGGTACGCCCCCTCCGGCGGCACGATGCGCCCCGACGCGTTCTCCGTGCGCCTGCACACCCGCGCCTCCGCGCACGACAGGATCGGCTACCCGTGGTGGGACGCGTACGTGTACGCCCCCTGCGCCGACGGTCAGACGCAGACCCGCTGGGGCATCTCGGCCAGCCTGAACGGCCCGGACGGCCGGCGGCTGGGCATCCCCGTCGACCGGTGGTTCGAGGTGAGGATCCGCGTGGCGGTCAACACCCCCGGCCGCGACGACGGCGCGCTGGACGTGTGGATCGACGGCGTGCAGGGCCTGGCGCTGCGCGACGTGCAGTGGCGCGCCTCGGGCGTGCGCACGCCCGTGAACCAGCTCATGGCCGAAACGTTCTTCAACTCGCCCGGTTCCCCGCTGGACGGCTACGTCGACTACCGGGAGTTCCGCGTCTCCTGACGCCGCGACGCCCCGGTGCGGCCGGGGCACCCCGCCCCGCGGGGTGCCCCGGCCGTACCATCCGGGAGGACCCGCCCGGACCGACGACGGAGAGCACCGTGCCGAACCCTCCCCTGCCGCAAGACGTCGCCGCGCTGCTCGCGCAGCCGAACCCCGCCGTGATGGCGACCGTCCACCCCGACGGGCACCCGGTGAGCGTGGCCACCTGGTACCTGCTGCAGGAGGACGGCCGCGTCCTGCTGAACCTCGACGCGGGACGTGCGCGCCTGCGCCACCTGCGCGCCGACCCGCGCGTCTCGCTGACGGCGCTGGCGCGCGACGACTGGTACACGCACGTCAGCGTGCAGGGGCGCGTCGTGGAGTTCCGCGACGACACCGACCTGGCGGACATCGACCTGCTCTCGCAGCACTACCTGGGCCAGGCCTACCCCACCCGCGACCGCGCGCGCGTCAGCGCGCTCGTGCAGGTCGAGCGCTGGCACGGCTGGGGCGCCGCCCAGCAGGGGTGAGCACGACCCGACCGCGCGCAGCGGCGGCCGCGCAGGAGCCCCGAGGGCCGCGGGGAACCCCACTGGGAACCCCGGGAAACCCGCGCGGAACCTCGGGAACGCCGCGCGGGAGGCGCCGGACCGGGTCCCGGCCGGCGCGCGCCTCAGGGCCGCGCCGGCTGCCGGGCGGAGCGGGCGCGCGCCAGGAGCGCGGCCGCGGCGACGAGCACCAGCCCCACCGCCGCGGCCGCGGCCAGCGCGCTCGCCCCGGCGGAGGCGGTGGAGACCAGCACCCCGAGCAGGGCCCAGCCGCCCGCGGCGGGGAAACCGGCGCTCCCGCGGGAGAGCAGGGTGCCGACGGTGACGGTGAGCACCGCCCCGGCGAGCAGGGCGAGCAGGGTCGCGGTCCCCGGGTCGGTCAGGACGGTGGCGGTGTTCACCCACACCGCCGCCGCGCTCCAGCCGGCGTAGGCGCCCAGCGTCCCGCGCACCAGGGCCGCGTCGCGCCGGCCCACCCCGCCGTCGCCCGCCGTCACGGCGGCGCGCAGCGCGACGGCGAGCGCGAGGAGCATCCCGGCGAACAGCGGCACCGTGAGCACCGGCGCGTCCGCCGCCGCGAGCAGCCAGAGCACGAAACCGGTCTGCGCCAGGGTCAGCGGGGCGCGCACCGCGCGGAACAGCGGCGCCGCCGCGCGCGGGGGCGCCAGGCCGCGCACCGCCACGGCCAGGCAACCCAGCAGCACCACGCCCCACACGGCGAAGAAGGGACCGGGCGGGACCACGACCGGGTCGTCGCCCGAGCCCTGGTCGAACCCGGCCGCGAGCGGGGAGAGCGCCTGCGCGAGGGCCGTTCCCGCGAGGACCCAGCGCCCCCTCACGGCACGAGCTCCCGCTCGCGCGGTGCCGGGGCGCGGTCCAGCCGGCTCGGCCACCAGGTGCGCGGGCCCAGCAGCGCGACGATCGCGGGCACGAGCAGGGTGCGCACGAGCAGGGTGTCCAGCAGCACGCCGATGCACACCACGACGCCGATCTGGGTGAGCGTGATGAGCGGCAGCACGCCCAGGACGGTGAAGACCGCCGCGAGCAGGACCCCGGCGCTGGTGATGACGCCGCCGGTGACGGCCACCGCGGTGCGGATGCCCTCGCGGGTCCCGGCGGTCAGCGCCTCCTCGCGCGCGCGGGTGACGAGGAAGATGTTGTAGTCCACGCCCAGGGCGACGAGGAACAGCAGGCAGAGCAGCGGCACGCCGGTGTCCAGGGCCGGGAGGCCGAGGACGTCGACGAACAGCCGGTTCCCGGCCCCCAGGGCGGCGGCGTAGGTGGCCAGCACGGTCGCCACCAGGAGCAGCGGGCCGACGAGGGCGCGCAGCAGCACGACGAGGACCGCGAGCACGACGAGCACGACGAGCGGGCCGACCACGAGCAGGTCGCGCCGGGAGGCGTCGCGCTCGTCGACCGCCTCGGCCTCGGCGCCGCCCACGAGCGCGTCCGCGCCGGGCACCGCGCCCACGGCCTCGCGCAGCCGCTCGACGGTGGCGCGGGAGGCGGCCGAGCCGGGCTCGGCCTCCAGCTCCGCGTCCACGCGCACCAGGCCCGCGCTCTCGCCGGTCACCTGCGCCGAGGCCACCCCGGGCACCGCCGACGCGGCGGCCACCACCGCCTCGGCCGCGCCGGCGGCGGCGACGACCCGCGCCGCCTCGCTGCCCCGCCCGGGGAAGTGCTCGCGCAGCGCCTGCGCACCCTCGACGGACTCGGCGGCGGTGCGGAAGCGCTCGGTCTGCGCCAGGCCCTGCTGCACCCCGACCAGCCCGGCGCTGAGCACGGCCAGCAGCACCAGCGAGAGCAGCACCACCGGCCGGGGCCGGCGCACCACGCGGGCGGCGATCCGCGCCCAGACGCCGGTGCGGGCGGTGTCCCGCGAGCCCACGCGCGGCACGAAGGGCCAGAACAGCCCCCGCCCGCACACCACGAGCGCGGCGGGCAGCACCACGAGCCCGGAGATCCCGGCGACGACGATGCCGACGGCCACGTCGATGCCGAGCGAGCGCGTGGACGGCAGCACCGCCGCGAGCAGGGTGAGCACCGCGAGCACGACGGTGGAGGCGCTGGCCAGGACCGCCGGGCCGGCGCCGGCCAGGGCCCGGCGCATCGCCAGGCGCCGGTCGGGGGTGCGGCGCAGCTCCTCGCGGTAGCGGGCGATGAGCAGCAGGGCGTAGTTCGTGCCGGCGCCGAAGACCAGGACGCTGGTGATGCCCGTGCTGGAGGGGTCGGCCGGGGTGCCGCCGATGCGGTCGACGACGGTGAGCAGCCCGGCGGCGGTCCGGTCCGCGACGCCGACGACGGTCAGCGGCACCAGCCACAGCACGGGGCTGCGGTAGGTCACCAGCAGGAGCAGGGCGACGACGCCGGCGGTGACGAGCAGCAGGCGGGTGTCGGCGCCGGAGAAGGAGTCCGCGATGTCCACGCCGAAGGCGGGCCCGCCGGTCACCTGCGCGCGCAGGTCCGCGGGCAGCTGCTCGCGGGCGGCGGCGCGCACGTCGCCGACCTGCTGCGCGCTCTCCTCGCCGGTGACGTCGGAGGGCAGCGGCACGACGGCCAGCAGGGCCTCGCCGTCCTCGGAGGGCACCGGCCCGGCGGCGCGCCCGCCGACGGCCAGGGCGCCCAGGCGCTGCGCGGCGGCGGCGGCCGCCTCGCGGTCGGTGTCGGTGAGGGCGCCGCCGTCGGTGCGCGTCCACACCACCAGGGCGGGCGCGGTCTCCTCGCCGGGGAAGCGCTCGAGCAGCTGCACGGCCCGGGCGGACTCGGCGGCGGCGGGCAGCCGCGCCCCGCCGGCCTCGGTGGGCGGCGCCTCGCCCTCGCCGGCGACCACGGCGCCGGCCAGGACGAGGGCGACCAGCAGGACGAGCCAGGCGCTGACGCGGCCGGTGACCAGGCGTCCCAGGGCCCGGGTGGCGTCGGGGTTCTCGGTCACGATCCTCCTCAGCGGCATGAAGTCTCAGTGACTGAGATGTTAAACAGACGTGAGGTAAGCTGGCAAACCGATGAGCACCCAGCCCCCCGGCCCCCCCGGCATGTACCGCCCGCGCGACACGCCCCGCGCGCGCCTGCAGGCGGAGGTCCTCGACCTGGTGCGCGACCTGGGCGCGCAGTCCCAGCGCGTGGCCGACGACTTCGCCGGCCGGCGCGGCCTGCACCCCACCGACATGCGCGCCCTCCTGCACGTGATGCGCCGCGAGGGCGAGGGCGACCCGATGACCACCGGGGAGCTGGCCACGGCCCTGGGCCTGACCTCCGGCGCGGCCACCGGCGTCGCGGACCGCCTCGAGCGCGCCGGGCACCTGCGCCGCGAGCGCGACACCGCCGACCGGCGCAAGGTGCACCTGCGCTTCGGCGAGCGGGGCGCGGCGGTGGCGGTGGAGTTCTTCGGCCCGCTGGGCCGGCGCAGCGACGAGCTGATGACCCGCTACGACGACGCCGAGCTGGAGGTGGTGCGCCGCTTCCTCACCGACATGACCGACGCGCTGGGGGCGCACGGCACCGGGGCGCAGGGCACCGGGGCGCAGGGCACCGGGGCGGGCTGACGCGGCGCGGCCTCAGCCGGCGGCGTGCGTCAGGCCGGCGGCGCGGCGGCGCCCGCGGGCCCGCGCGGCGTCGGGCACCACCAGCACCGGCTGCTGGGCGCGCTGCAGGACCGCGTGGCTGGTCGAGCCCAGCAGCGCGCGCAGCAGGGCGCCGTGCCCGCGCGAGCCGACCACCAGCAGCCGGGCGTCGGCGGCGGCGTCCAGCAGGGCGTCCGAGGCGTACGCGTCGCGCAGCACGACCTGCTCGACCTCGACGGCGTGGCGGGTGCGCACCTCGCGCACGGCGTCCGCCAGCACCCGCCAGGCCCGGCGCACCTCCTCGTCGCGCAGCCGCTCGCAGGCGGCCGCGTCCACGGCTAGCGAGGGGTCCAGCAGCAGGTGCACGGCGTGCACCGCGCGCAGCGGCTCCCCCAGCCGGGCCGCCTCGGCCGCCGCCCGCTCCAGCGCCGCGGCCGAGGCGGGTGAGCCGTCGAAGCCCACCGCGACCCCGCGGGCGCCGGCCGGCGCGTCGCGGGTGACCACCACCGCCGGGCACGGGGCGTGGGCGGCCAGGAACAGGCCGGTCGAGCCCAGGCGCAGCCCCGGCACCGGCCAGCGGCGCTCCTCGTGCCGGCGCGCGCCGGTGACCACCAGCGCCGCGTCCTCGGCGGCGCGCAGCAGCACCTGCCGCGGCCCGCCGCGCTCGACCGAGGTCGTCACGGCCACGGCGGGCTCCTGCGCGCGCACCAGCTGCGCGGCCTCCTCCAGCACGGCACCCGCGGCGGCGTCGAGGTCGGCCAGCAGGCCCGTCAGCGCCCACGCCGTGGACGCGTCCGTCGTCACCGGGTACGGCACGGCCCGCACCAGGTGCAGCGGGGCGCCCCACCGCCGCGCCTCGGCCGCCGCCCAGCGCAGGGCGGCGGCGGCGGTGGCCAGCGCGTCGACCCCGACGACGACCCTGCTGCCCGTGGTGCCCGTGGTGCCCGTGGTGCCCACGACGTCCTCCTCCGCGCTGCGCCCGCCGCCGCCGGGGCGCGCCCACGGCGCCCCGGTGGCGGTGACCCTGCCCCCGGGGCGCGCCGGCGGACAGGGACCTCGGTCCCGGGTCAGGCCCCGACCAGCGCGCCGGCACCGGGTGCACCGCCCGCACCCGGTGCGCGGTCGACGGTCGTGGGCGGGACCACCACCACGGGCACGTGCGCGCACCGCAGCACCCCGCGCCCGGTCGAGCCGAACAGCGCGGAGAGGAACGAGGGGTGCGCGTGCGCGCCGACGACGAGCAGGCGCGCGCGGCGGGACCTGCCCACCAGCACGTCGGAGGCGAAGGCGCCGGTGACCAGCACCACCTCGGCCTCCACGCCGTGGCGCCGGCGGACCCCCTCGACGACCTCCTCGACCGCCGCCGCCGCCAGGCGCCGGGCCGCCCGGCGCGCCTGCGGGTCCTGCTCGAGCAGGTGGCCCACCGGGGGGTGCGCGACGTGCACGACGCGCAACCGCTCCCCGCGCAGCGCCGCCTCGGCGGCGGCGAACTCCAGCGCCGCCGCGGAGGCGGGGGTGGCGTCGAAACCGGCGACGACCCCGTGCCCGCCGGTGGGCGCGGACCCCACGCAGACCAGCGGGCACGGGCAGCGCTCGGCCAGGACCTGCCCGGTGCGCCCCGGCCGGGCCCCGTGCCGGTCGGTGCCCGTCACCACGAGGTCGGCGTCCGCGGCGGCGCGCAGCAGCGCCTCGTGCGCCGGGCCGCCCACCGCCGAGGAGCGCACCGCCACGCCCGCGCCGACCGCGCGGACGAGGTCGCCGGCGCGGCGCAGGGTGACCGAGACGTCCTCCCCGCCGCGGCCGGGCGGCTCCTGCGCAGCGGCGTCGGCACCGCGCGCGAGGGCGTGCACCAGGTGCAGCCCCGCGCCCCGGCGGGCCGCCTCGCGCACCGCCCAGTCCAGGGCCGCGTCCGAGGCGCGGCCCTCGGCGACCCCCACCACGATCGTGCTGTCCCTGCTGCTCACGGCTCCTCCTCGGCGGCACCGGGCGTCCTCGCGCGGTCCCTCCGGCCGCGACGGCGAGGCCCCGGCCCCTCCATGGTGCGCCGCCGCGGCGCCGCGCGGTAGGGGTCGGCCCGCGGGGCTCGCGCCGGGACGAGCGGGGGCCGGCCGTCACGCTCGCGCGCGCCGGCCGGCCCCCGTCCGTGTGCGCGCCGCGGGCCCGTCGGGTGTGGTCACGACGGGCCCGCGGCGCAGATCAGAACTCCCAGTCCTCGTCCTCGGTGGCCACGGCCTTGCCGATGACGTAGCTGGAACCGGAGCCGGAGAAGAAGTCGTGGTTCTCGTCGGCGTTGGGCGACAGCGCCGAGAGGATGGCGGGGTCGACCCTGGTGGTGTCGGCGGGGAACATGCCCTCGTAGCCGAGGTTCATGAGCGCCTTGTTCGCGTTGTAGTGCAGGAACGTCTTGACGTCCTCGGTCAGCCCGACGTTGTCGTACAGGTCCGAGGTGTACTTGCACTCGTTGTCGTACAGCTCGAAGAGCAGGTCGAAGGTGTAGTCCTTCAGCTCGTCGCGCTTGGCCTGGTCCACGCGCTCCAGGCCGCGCTGGTACTTGTAGCCGATGTAGTACCCGTGCACGGCCTCGTCGCGGATGATGAGGCGCACGAGGTCGGCGGTGTTCGTCAGCTGCGCGCGCGAGGAGAAGTGCATCGGCAGGAAGAAGCCGGAGTAGAAGAGGAACGACTCCAGCAACGTGGAGGCGACCTTGCGCTTGAGCGGGTCGTCGCCGTGGTAGTAGTCCAGCACGATGGACGCCTTGCGCTGCAGCGCCTCGTTCTCCTCCGACCAGGTGAACGCCTCGTCGATCGCCTGCGTGGAGGCCAGGGTGGAGAAGATCGAGGAGTAGCTGCGCGCGTGCACCGACTCCATGAACGCGATGTTCGTGTAGACGGCCTCCTCGTGCGGGGTCAGCGCGTCCGGGATGAGGGAGACGGCGCCGACCGTGCCCTGGATGGTGTCCAGCAGGGTCAGGCCCGTGAACACGCGCATCGTCAGCGTGCGCTCGGCGTCGGACAGGCGCGCCCACGACTGCACGTCGTTGGACAGCGGCACCTTCTCCGGCAGCCAGAAGTTGCTCGTCAGGCGGTTCCAGACCTCGAGGTCCTTCTCGTCCTGCACGCGGTTCCAGTTGATCGCGTTCACGCGATCGATGAGCTTGAGCTTCTCCACCGTCTCGTCCTCGTCCCTCGTCCCGTCCAGCGCCCTCGCCGTCCCGTGCGTGCCGATCGTCAGAGCATGCAGCTGACGCAGCCCTCGACCTCGGTGCCCTCCAGCGCCATCTGGCGGATGCGCACGTAGTAGATCGTCTTGATCCCCTTGCGCCACGCGTAGATCTGCGCGCGGTTGACGTCGCGGGTCGTGGCGGTGTCCTTGAAGAACAGGGTCAGCGACAGGCCCTGGTCGACGTGCTGGGTGGCCGCCGCGTACGTGTCGATGATCTTCTCGGGGCCGATCTCGTACGCGTCCTCGTAGTACTCCAGGTTGTCGTTCGTCATGAACGGCGCCGGGTAGTACACGCGGCCGAGCTTGCCCTCCTTGCGGATCTCGATCTTGGAGGCGATCGGGTGGATCGAGGAGGTGGAGTTGTTGATGTAGCTGATCGACCCGGTCGGGGGGACGGCCTGCAGGTTCTGGTTGAAGATGCCGTGCCGCTGCACGGAGGCCTTCAGCTCGCGCCAGTCGTCCTGCGTGGGGATCGCGATGCCGGCGTCGGCGAACAGCCGCGCGACGCGCTCGGTGGCCGGCACCCACTCCTGCTCGGTGTACTTGTCGAAGAAGCTGCCGTCGGCGTAGGCGGAGCGCTCGAAGCCCTCGAACGCCTGCCCGGCCTCGATCGCCAGCTCGTTGGAGGCGCGCAGCGCGTGGAAGAGCACCGCGTAGAAGTAGATGTTGGTGAAGTCGATGCCCTCGGGGCTGCCGTAGTGCACCCGCTCGCGCGCCAGGTAGCCGTGCAGGTTCATCTGGCCCAGGCCGATGGCGTGCGAGCGCGCGTTGCCGTGGGCGATCGAGGGCACCGAGCGGATGTCGCTGGCCACCGAGACGGCGGTCAGCGCGCGCACCGCGGTGCCCACGGTCGCGCCGAGGTCGCCGCCGTCCATGGCCAGCGCGATGTTCAGCGAGCCGAGGTTGCAGGAGATGTCCTTGCCGACGACCTCGTAGCCGAGGTCCTCGCCGAGCCTGCTGGGCGTGTTGACCTGCAGGATCTCCGAGCACAGGTTCGACATGTTGATGCGGCCGTCGATCGGGTTGGCCCGGTTCACCGTGTCCTCGAACACGATGTACGGGTAGCCCGACTCGAACTGCAGCTCGGCGAGGGTCTGGAAGAACTCGCGGGCGTCGATCTGCGTCTTCTTGATGCGCGGGTCCGCGACCATCTCGCGGTACTTCTCGCTCACCGGGACGTCGCCGAAGGGCACGCCGTAGACGCGCTCGACGTCGTAGGGCGAGAACAGGTGCATCGGCTCGTTGTTCTTGGCGAGCTCGAAGGTGATGTCGGGGACGACGACGCCCAGGCTGAGGGTCTTGATGCGGATTTTCTCGTCCGCGTTCTCGCGCTTGGTGTCGAGGAACCGCGTGATGTCCGGGTGGTGCGCCGAGAGGTACACCGCGCCGGCGCCCTGGCGCGCGCCGAGCTGGTTGGCGTAGGAGAAGGAGTCCTCCAGCAGCTTCATCACCGGGATGACGCCGGAGGACTGGTTCTCAATGCGCTTGATGGGCGCGCCGTACTCGCGGATGTTGCTCAGCAGCAGCGCCACGCCGCCGCCGCGCTTGGACAGCTGCAGGGCGGAGTTGATGCCGCGGCCGATGGACTCCATGTCGTCCTCGATGCGCAGCAGGAAGCAGGAGACGAGCTCGCCGCGCGAGGCCTTGCCGGCGTTGAGGAAGGTGGGGGTGGCCGGCTGGAAGCGGCCGCTGACGATCTCGTCGGTGATCGCGGTGGCCAGCGCCCGGTCGCCGGCGGCCAGGGTCAGGGCCGTCATCACGGCGCGGTCCTCGAAGCCCTCGAGGTACTGCTTGCCGTCGAAGCTCTTCAGCGCGTAGCTGGTGAAGAACTTGAAGGCGCCCAGGAAGGTGGCGAAGCGGAAGCGCGCGGCGTGGGCGCGGTCGGTCAGCTCGCGCACGAAGGCGCGCGGGTAGCGGTCGAGGACCTCGGCCTCGTAGTACCCCTCGGCGACGAGGTGGTCCAGGCGGGCCTCGAAGCTCTCGAAGCGCGGGGTGCTGGGCAGGACGTGCTGCAGGAAGTACTGGCGCGCCGCCTCGCGGTCCGCGTCGAACTGGATGCGCCCGTGCTCGTCCCACAGGTTCAGCATCGCGTTGAGCGAGTGGTAGCCGGCCGAGGCGGGGGCCGAGGGGTGCGGCACGGCCCCGGAGACCTCGGGGGCGTCGGAGGTGAGGGTCACAGCGTGTCCAATCCGTCGCGGACGCGACGCACGTCCTCGGGGGTGCCGAAGAGCTCGAAGCGGTACAGGAGGGGCACGCGGCACTTGGCGGCGACGATGTCGCCGGCCACGGCGTAGTGGGCCCCGAAGTTGGTGTTGCCCGCGCCGACCACCCCGCGGATGAGGGAGCGGTTGACCGGGTCGTTCAGGAAGCGGATGACCTGCTTGGGCACCGCGCCCCGCCCGTCCCCACCGCCGTAGGTGGGCAGGACCAGGACGTACGGCTCGCTGACGCGCAGGTGCTCCTCGTGCGGGCGCAGCGGGATCCGCCGCGCCGTCACCCCCAGCTCCTCGACGAAGCGGTGGGTGTTGCCGGACACGCTCGAGAAGTAGACGACGTCGAGCGGCACGGCGCCCTCCTCAGGCGGAGACGGCCGCGGAGCGGTCGGCGAGGGCCTCGATGCGGTCGGGGCGGAAGCCGGACCAGTGCTCGTCGCCGCTGACGACGACGGGGGCCTGGACGTAGCCGAGGGCGCGCACCGTCGAGAGCGCCTGCGCGTCGCTGGTGACGTCGACGACCTCGTAGGGGAGGCCCTTGCGGTCGAGCGCGCGGTAGGTCGCCTTGCACTGCACGCAGGACGGCGTGCTGTAGACGGTGATGCTCATGGGAGTGGTCCTTCCCTCGGGTGCGAGCCCGGCGTGCTGGGGTGACTCAGACACTACCCCTGGGGGGCGACAGCGCAAGGCACCACAAGATGGTGTGTCACACCGATGTGATTTCCCCAGGCTGTGGACGCGGTGGACGACGGGGTCCCGCAGGGCCGTGACCTGCGCCGTTGCTCCGTGCGGGGTGTGGGCGGGGTGTGGAGAACCCACAGCGAGTGACGGAAAAGTTGCTGAACGTGACCCGGCGTGTCGCGCGCGTCGCGCCGCGCCGCGCGTCCCGGCGGACGCCCCCGCCGGCCGTGGCGGCGGTGCCCGGCGCCTGCACCGCCCCGCCGGGCTGAGCCCGGGTGCCTCAGAACCGGCGGTTCGCCAGCACCGGCAGCACCTCCCGCGCACGCACCACGGCGGCCGGGTCGACGTCGACGACCAGGCGGCCAGGCTCGGGGCCCAGCTCGGCCAGCACCGCGCCCAGCGGGTCCACCGCGCGCGAGCGCCCCACCCCGGCGGGCGCGCCGGACGCGCCGCCGCCCTCCGGCGGGGCCGCCTGCCCGCAGGCGAGCACGAAGCACGTGCTGTCCAGCGCGCGGGCGCGCACGAGCAGCTCCCACTGCTCGGCCTTGCCCGGCCCGTCGCCCCAGGACGCCGGCACCAGCACCACCGACGCGCCGCGCTCGGCCAGCGCGGTGAACAGCCCGGGGAAGCGCACGTCGTAGCAGGTGGCCAGGCCCACGCCCACCCCGTCGACGTCGACGACGACCGGCTCGCGGCCCGGCTGCACGGTGTCGGACTCGGCGAAGCCGAAGGCGTCGAAGAGGTGGAC
The DNA here is from genome assembly GCF_050871305.1 of Kineococcus gypseus. Classification (NCBI taxonomy): domain Bacteria; kingdom Bacillati; phylum Actinomycetota; class Actinomycetes; order Kineosporiales; family Kineosporiaceae; genus Kineococcus; species Kineococcus gypseus. The sequence continues at coordinate 46,670 of NZ_JBJLRD010000014.1, forward strand.
CTTGTCGTAGGAGGCGCGCACCCCGGCGCCGCGCACCAGCAGGGTGTTGCGCACCCGCCCGCCCTCCCCCGGCGTGAAGGCGCCGGCGACGACGGTCAGGCCCGCCGCGTCGGCCAGGCGCTCCAGCTCGCGCGCCCACGGCCCGTCCTGCGGCTCGGCCACCGGCGCCAGCGGCACCCCGAAGCGGCACATCGTCGCCTCGGGCAGCACGAGCAGGCGCGCGCCGGCGGCGCGGGCCGCGTCGACCTCCGCGGCGACCAGCGCCAGGTTGGCGCGCGGGTCGTCGGTGCTGCGGATCTGTCCCAGCGCGATGCGCACGGCGTCCTCCGGTGCGGCGGGGGTCGGGCGCGGAGCGCGCCCGGGGGCATCCTGCCCCGGTGGCGCGCGGCGCGCCGGGCAGACTCGGCCGGTGAGCACCGCGCACCTGCTGCTGGCCCTGGACCTGGCCGGGGTCTTCGCCTTCGCCCTGGACGGGGCGCTGACGGCGATGCGCCGCACGACGCTGGACCTGTTCGGGGTGGTCGCCCTGGGCGTGGTCACCGCGACCGGCGGGGGGATGCTGCGCGACGTGCTGCTGGGCCAGCTGCCGCCGGCGTCGCTGCGCACCTGGTACTACCTGGCGGTGGCCACGCTCGGCGCGCTCGTGGCGTTCCGCGCGCACGCGCTGCTGACGCGCATGGCCCGCCCGCTGCTGGTCTTCGACACCCTGGGCCTGTCGCTGTTCGCCGTCACCGGCGCGCAGGTGGCGCTGGAGGCGGGCGTGGGCCCCGGGCAGGCGGTGCTGTTCGGGGGGCTGACCGCCGTGGGCGGCGGGACGCTGCGCGACGTGCTGGTGCGGCAGGTGCCGGGCGTCCTCACCGGCGGGCTGTACGCCGTCCCGGCGCTGGTGGGCGCGGCGGTGGCGGTGCTCGGGCCGCTGGCGGGCGGGCGCGAGCTCGCCTGGGCGCTGGCCGGGGCGGCGGTGTGCGCGGGGCTGCGCGTGGGCGGGGTGCTGCGCGGCTGGCGGGCGCCGCGGGCACCGCGCGCGACGCCGCACGGCCCCGGGGAGCCGGAGGGGGGCTGAGCCCTCCCCCGGCGCCCGGGGCCGCGCGGGCCAGGTGGACCGGGTGGACCGGGTGGACCGGGTGGGCCGGGCGGCGCCGGACCGGGGGCGTCAGGCCAGCGGCGAGACGCGCACCGGGGTGGTGCTGACGCGGTCGAAGCCGACGGTGCGCAGCGCGCCGGTCAGCTCGAAGGCGCCGGTGCACGGGGTGTCGGCCGAGGAGGAGCCGACCATGACCTCCACGCGGCCCGGCTCGACGACGCGCTCACCGGCGCGGCCGGTGAAGCTCGTGCGGTCGGCGTGCACCTCGAAGGTCACGCGCGCGGCGGCGCCGGCCTCCAGGTGCACGCGGGTGAAGCCGGTCAGCTCGCGCACCGGGCGGGTGACCTGGCCGAGCACGTCGTGCAGGTACAGCTGCACGACCTCGTCGCCGGAGCGCTCGCCGGTGTTGCGCACCGTCACCGACACCTCGAGGGTGCCGTCGGTGGGCACCTGCTCGGCCGACAGCTGCAGGTCCTCCACCGCGAAGGTGGTGTAGGAGATCCCGTGCCCGAACGGGAACAGCGGGGTGGGGTCGAGGTTGCTGATGCCCTGGCTGTCCGCGCCCAGCGGCGGCTGCAGGTAGGTGCCCGGCTGGCCGCCGTGGCTGACGGGCACCTGCACGGGCAGCTTGCCGCCGGGGTTGACGCGCCCGGAGAGCACGCCGGCGATGGCGCCGCCGCCCTCCTCGCCGGGCATGAAGGCCTGCACGACCGCGGCGGCGCCGGTCAGCGCGCCCAGGGCGTAGGGGCGGCCGGAGACGACGACGAGGACGACGGGCGTGCCGGTGGCCAGCAGCTCCAGCACGAGCTGCTCCTGCACGCCGGGCAGGCGCAGGTCCTCCGCGTCGCAGCCCTCGCCGGAGGTGCCGGCGCCGAACATGCCGGCGCGGTCGCCGACGACGGCGACGACGACGTCGGCGCCGCGCGCGGCCTCCACGGCCGCGGCGATGCCGGAGGTGTCCGGCTCGCGCACGTCGCAGCCGCGCTCGTGCACGACCTCCCACGCCGCGCCGGGCTCGGCGCGCAGCGCCTGCAGCACGTCGGGGACGTCCATGCCCAGCCCGAGCTGCGGGTAGCGCGGCAGCACGTGGTTGGCGAAGGCGTAGCAGCCCATGAAGGTGTTGGGGTCGTCCGCGCAGGGGCCGACGACGGCGATGCGGCGCTGCGCGTCCGGCGCCAGCGGCAGGGTGCCGTCGTTGGCCAGCAGCACGATGCTGCGCTCGGCCAGCTCGCGGGCGATGGCGCGGTTGCGCGCGGAGTCCAGCTCGCGGCCCTCGCCGGCGGCCACGGAGCCCTCCGGGGTCCAGTCGGCGTCCAGCAGGCCCAGCTCGGCCTTCTGCGTCAGCAGCCGGCGCAGCGCGCGGTCGACGTAGGACTCCTCCACGACGCCGCCGCGCACGGCGGCCACGAGGCGATCGCCGTAGCAGAGGGTGTCGGGCAGCTCGACGTCGATGCCGGCGCGCAGGGCCTGCACGCCCGCCTCGGCCTCGTCGGCGGCCGTGCGGTGCATCGAGGCCAGGAACGCGATGGCGGAGTAGTCCGAGACGACGGTGCCCTCGAAGCCCCAGCGGTCGCGCAGCAGCTCGGTGAACAGCCGCTCGTCGGAGGCGGCGGGCACGCCGTCCACGTCGGAGTAGGAGTTCATCACCGAGCGCGCCCCGCCGTGGCGCAGCGCCGCCTCGAAGGGCGGCAGGACGACGTCGGCGAACTCGCGCGGGCCCATGGAGACGGGGCCGTGGTTGCGCGCGGCGCGCGAGGCGGAGTAGCCGGCGAAGTGCTTCAGGGTGGCGACCACGCCGCTGCTCTCCAAGCCGCGCACGTACGCCGCGCCCAGGGTGGAGGTCAGGTGCGGGTCCTCGCCCATCGTCTCCTCGACGCGGCCCCAGCGGTAGTCGCGCACGACGTCCAGGACGGGCGAGAGGCCCTGGTGCACGCCGACGGCGCGCATGTCGTCGCCGATGGCGGCCGACATGCGCTCGACCAGCTCGGGGTCGAAGGTGGCGCCCCACGCCAGCGCGGCCGGGTAGACGGTGGCGCCGAAGGCCGTGAAGCCGGTCAGGCACTCCTCGTGCACGATCGCCGGGACGCCCAGGCGGGTGCGCTCGACGATGGAGCGCTGCAGGCGCACGACCTCCGCGCGGCCCTCCTCGACGCTGACCGGCTTGCTGCCGAAGACGCGGGTCAGGTGGCCCAGGCCGTGCTCGCTGGCCTTCTCGAACTCCACCGCGCCCGCGGAGAAGACGTCCTGCAGCGGTGCGACGTTGCCGGTGCCGGTGACCTCGGCGGGCGCCACGGCGCCCTCGCCGCCGCCGTGGCTGTTGCCGACCCAGCGGCTGCCCAGCTGCGCGACCTTCTCCTCCAGCGTCATCGCCGCGAGCAGCGCCTCGGCGCGCTCCGCGGGCGAGAGGGAGGTGTCGTGCCAGGGCTGGGTGCGCCCGGCGGGCGCGGGCGGCTGGTCGAGCGTGGTCATGCTGCTCCTCGGTCGGGGTGCGGCCGGGGGTGCCGGCGGCGGGGCGTGCTCGGGCGGGCGCGGTCGACCCTTCCGGAAACCCTACCGGAGCCGGTCCACCCCCGGCCGGGACCGCGCGGCCGGCCCACCGGTGCACCGCCCGGCGCGTCGGGGGGCTGGCGCCGACCCCCCGATCGGCGGTCTGATGCAGGTCCTGCAGCACGCGGTCGACCGGTCCGCCGGTCACGACACCATGGAGAAGACGTGGTCGAGACGTTGCACGACGCGGGTGTGAAGTCGGAGTGGGCCTACGCGGCGGGCTTCGCCAGCATCGGCCTGTCCTTCCTGGCGTGGTCGATCTCGCGCCGGGTGGAGGACTCCGGCATCGACCGGGCCGACCGGTGGGGCATCTTCATCGGCCACTGGGCACCGACCTTCTTCGGGCTGGGCAACGCCCTGCGCACCTACGAGCGCTGAGCGGGCCGGGGCCGCGGCGGCGCCGGGTCAGGACCGCGGCGCCGCGGCCTCGACGACCCTGTCGCGACCGGACTGCTTGGCCGCGTACAGCGCGTCGTCGGCCCGGCGCAGCACGTCGTCCGGGGGCTCGGCGCCGCGCCGCTCGGCGAAGCCGATGCTGCAGCTGCGCGCGGGCCGCACGCCCAGGCGCACCCGCTCCAGCAGCGCGCGCGCGTCGGCGGCGCAGCAGCCCGGCAGGGCCAGGGAGAACTCCTCGCCGCCCCAGCGGGCCACCACGTCGCCGGTGCGCAGCTCCCGGCGCACCAGCCGGGCCACCTCGGCGAGCAGGCGGTCCCCGGCCAGGTGCCCCTCGGCGTCGTTGTAGGCCTTGAAGCGGTCCACGTCCAGGACGGCGACCGTCAGCGGTTCGCCGTCGCGCTCGCACACCGCGGCGGTGCGGGCCAGGTGCTCCTCCCAGCCGCGGCGGTTGGGCAGGCCCGTCAGCGCGTCGGTGACGGCCGAGGAGGCCAGCTCGGCCAGCACGCGCGCGTGCTCCAGGGCCGCCGCGGCGCCGTCGGCCAGCCGCAGCACCGAGCGCACGGGTTCCTCCTCCGGCGTCGCGACCGGGTGGTCCCAGCGCACCGCGAGCACGGCGCCGGCCGCGCCGGAGGTGCTCAGCGGCCGGCACAGCAGCGAGCCCGGGCCCGCCGCGGGCGTCACGCCGGGGCCGGCGACGGGCTCGCGCTCGTCCGGCACCAGCAGGACGCCGCCGGTGCGGTGGGCGACGGCGACCGGGTGGGGCCCGTCGGGGTCGACGCGGGCGCCGACGCCCCCGCGCCCGCAGGCCGCCGTCACCACCAGCGCCGGGGCCGCGGCGCCCGCCGGGGCGGGCTCGAACAGGGCGACGCGGTCCGCGCCGCCGACGGCGCACACCGCCTCGACCACCTGCCGGCGCGGGTCCTCGCCGGCCTGCACGCACCGGGCGGTGCGGTCCAGGGCGGCCAGGACCGCCTCGGAGGCGCGCAGCGCCAGCTCCGCGGCCTTGCGGGCGGTGATGTCCTGCGGGGTGACGAGGGTCCACTCCTCACCGCCCGGCCCGGTGGTCGTCGTCACCGTCAGCCACACCCACACGACCTCGCCGCCGGGGCGCACGTAGCGCTTCTCCAGCTGCACGGCGTCCTCGCCGCGCGCCGCGGCGGCGCGCAGCCTGCCCTCGATGTCGCGGTTGGTGTGCAGGTCGTCGGGGTGGGTGAACGGCACGGTGGACGAGCCCAGCAGCTGCTCCTCCGGCCGGCCCAGCAGGGCGCACATCGCCGGGTTGACGGCGATGAAGACGCCCCCCTCGCACAACCCGATCGGCACCGGCGCCGCCTCGAAGACGAGGTCGCGGAAGTCCGCCGGCGCGCGCCGGCGCGCGCCCGGCGGGGCGTTCACGCGCGCTCCCGCGCGAGCGCGGGCGCCGGAACCGCGACGACGACCCGCCCGCCCACGGCCTCAGCGCCCCCCGGCGACCGGCCCGCTCGTCACGAGCAGCCGGCGCGCACCGCCGCGGGCGCCCGCCTGCTCCAGCAGGACGCCGGCGACGGCGGCGATGGACACCTTGGGCACGCCGCGCAGGCGGGGCGCTCCCTCCAGCGGCACGACGGCGAGCGGGGCGCGGTCCGGCGAGGTGGTGAGCATCACCGGGTGCACCACGGTCCAGTCCAGCCCCTCGGCCGGCAGCAGCGCCTCCGCGCGGGCCTTGTCGGTGAAGATCGCCCGCAGGAAGGTGCGCGCGGCGAAGCGGTCCGCCAGGGAGGCGCGGGCGGCGCTGTCGCCGACGCCGAGGGCGGAGGTGAGCACGAAGCGCGGCACGCCGGCGGCGCGGGCGGCCTCCAGCACGCGCGGCAGGGCGCGCTGCATGAGGTCGGTGCGGCGCACCGCGGCCGGGCCGGGCCGCGCGCCCAGGCAGGAGACGACCGCGTCGGCGCCGCGGAACGCCGCGGTCAGGGCGGGCAGGTCCTCCAGGTCGCCGCCGACGACCGTCAGGCCGCGGCGGGCGGGCACCGCCTCGGGCCGGCGCACGTACGCGGTCACCTCGTGCCCGGTGTCCAGGGCCCGCCGGACCAGCTCGCCGCCCAGCCTGCCGGTCGCTCCCAGCACGACGATCCGCACCACGGCTCCTCCCGCCGCCGGCGCACCCGGCCCGCGGCGCGACCACCGTAGGCGCGCGCGGGCGCGGCCCGGCGGGGCGCGGCCCGGCGGGTCCCTGACGGGTGCGCGGCCCGCGCCGCTCAAGGTGCGCGCGCGGCGTGCCGATGGGGAGCGCGTGACCTCCCCGCAGACCCTCCTGACGGCCGGCCCGTACCGGCTGGTGACGCGCAGCGACTTCGACGGGCTGGTGTGCGCGGTGCTGCTGCGCCAGCTCGACCTGGTGGACGAGATCACCTTCGTGCACCCCAAGGACGTGCAGGACGGCACCGTGGAGATCACGGGGCGCGACGTGCTGACGAACCTGCCGCACGACCCGCGCGCCCGCGTCGTCTTCGACCACCACCACTCCGAGACGCTGCGCGCCGCCGGGGCGGCCAACCACGTCATCGACGCCGACGCCCCCTCCGCGGCGCGCGTGGTGTTCGACTTCTTCGGCGGCGCCGAGCGCTTCCCGAAGGTCTCCGACGAGCTGATGCGCGCGGTGGACCAGGCGGACTCCGCGGCCTACGACGTCACCGAGGTCCTGGAGCCGACCGGCTGGACGCTGCTGAACTTCCTCATGGACAGCCGCACCGGGCTGGGCCGCTTCCGCGACTTCCGCATCTCCAACTACCAGCTGATGATGCAGCTCATCGAGCACTGCGTGACGTACCAGGACGTCGACGAGATCCTCGCCCTGCCGGACGTCGCCGAGCGCGTGGACCTCTACCGCGCGCAGGCGCAGCTGTTCCGCGCGCAGCTGGAGCGGGTGACCACCGTGCACGGCGACGTGGCGGTGCTGGACCTGCGCGACGAGGACGTCATCCACGCCAGCAACCGGTTCCTGGTGTACGCGCTGTTCCCGGCCGCGCGCGTGTCGATCCACGTGATGTGGGGCCGCGCGAAGCAGAACACCGTGTTCGCGATCGGCAAGTCGATCGTGGACCGGACCTCCCCCGTGGACGTCGGCGCGGTGTGCCTGGCGCACGGCGGCGGCGGCCACGTGGCCGCCGGCACCTGCCAGGTGCCGCACGAGGAGTCCGCCGCCGTGCTGGCGGACCTGGTCGCCTCCCTGCGCTCGGAGCGCTGAGGCACCACCCCGATCGCCGCGCGGCCGGCCGGTGCCCGGCCCGGCCGGCCGCGCGGCAGCCACGTCCCCGGACCACCGGGGCACCGGGCCACCTGGTCCCGGCGGCACCGCGCGCCGTCGAACGCGCGTTCGAAGCGCGTGCCATCCTGGGCGGGTGTCGGGCGGTCGGTGGAGCCGGGTGCAGGAGGAGGACCACCGCGCCGCCCGGGCGGGCGGCGGCCCCGTCCCCCCGGGCTGGGGCGCGCCGGCGCCCGCCGAGCGCACCGCCGCCGTGCACTGCTGGGTGCTCACCCCGCGCGACGGCGCCCGGCCCGGGGTGCTGCTGGCCTGGCGCCGCGAGGGCCGCGGCTGGCTGGGGCGGGCCGCCTACGTCCTGCTGGACGCCGAGGGGCGCCCGGTGCTCGTCGACGGCTGGGTCCCGGCGGCCGCGCTGCGCCCGGCGGGCCCGCCCTGAGCCGCGCCGCGGGCGGTGGCGGTGTCGGGCAGCACCACGGTGCGCGGGGCGCGCGGCACGAGCACGATGGGGGCCCGCAGCGTGCGCACCGGCAGGGTCGCCGCGTCGGCGGTGGCCGCCACGACGAGGTCGCCCACCCGCGCGCCGCGCGCGACCGCGTCCCCGGGCGGGGCCTGCACGACGTCGGCGACCACCGGCCGGTGCGCGGCGGCGGCCAGGCGCTCGCGGGCGCCGCGGTGGCGCTGCAGCGCCAGCGGCGAGCGCCGGTCGCGGGAGGCCGGCGTGCCCGGCGGCGGGCTCCAGGTGGTCAGCAGCCGCACGTCCCAGCCGGTGGCCCGCGCGCGCTGCGCCGTGAACTCCACCGCGGCGTCGGAGGCGGCGGCCAGGGCGGCGTCGGAGACCACCAGCAGGCGCCGCGGCGGGGTCAGGACCGCCTGCGGGCCGACGAGGACCACCGGCACCGGCGAGCGGGCCAGGCACCCCCGCAGCACCTGCCCGTCGCCGGGACCGAGCGGGCCGACGCGGCGCCCGCAGCCGAGCACCAGCCACCCGCACGAGGCCGCGGCCACCAGCAGGGCGGTGACGGGGTCGCCGGTGACGACCGAGGTGGTCACCGGCGGGAAGCGGCCGGGCAGGTGCTCGCGCTCCTCGGCCAGCGCGGCGGCCAGCGAGGCGGAGGGCAGCGGCGCCGTCGGCGGGGCCGGCAGCGAGCGGCTCGGCGGCGGCCCGTGCGGCGGGTCCACCGCGACGACGTGCACGGAGCCGTGCGCGTCCAGCGCCTCGGCCAGGGCCCAGCGCAGCGCGCGCCGGGAGGCCCCCGACCCCGACCAGCCGACCGTGGTGCGTCCTCGCGGGACCCCCTCGTTCACGACACCGCCTCCTCGCGGCCCGGGGGCGGGCGACGCCGCCCCGTGCACCGATGGTCCGCCCCCGCGCCCGCGCGCACAACCGCGCGCAGCGGGTCGAGCGCGACCGGGCGCTGCGCCACCGCGACCGAGCGCCACCGGCCACCACGGACCACCGCCCGCCCGCGACCCCCCGCCGGGGGGTGGACCGCGGGCCGGGCGTCGGGGTAGGAAACCCGCCGTGCCCTTCGCCCCCGCGACCACCGCCGCCGTCGAGGAGTCCCTGCGCTGGGCGGTGGGCACCCCGTTCTGGCTGGACGACCCGCACCGGCCCGCGGCGCTGCCGCCGCTGACCGCCGCCGCGCGCGCCGACCTCGTCGTGGTCGGCGGCGGGCTGACGGGGCTGTGGACGGCGCTGCGCGCCAAGGAGCGCGACCCGGACCGCGACGTGCTGCTGCTGGAGGCCGCCCGCACCGGCTGGGCCGCCTCCGGGCGCAGCGGCGGCTTCGTCGAGGCGAGCCTGACGCACGGGCGCGCCAACGGCCGCCGGCACCTGCCGCACGAGCTGGAGCGCCTGGAGGAGCTGGGGCTGCGCAACCTCGACGGCATCGAGGCCAGCGTGGCGCGCCACGGCTGGCGGTGCGGCTTCGAGCGCACCGGGCTGCTGTCGGTGGCCACCGAGCCGCACCAGGTGGCGTGGCTGCGCGGGCGCGAGGGGTTCCTGGACCGGGAGGCGGTGCGCGAGCAGGTGCGCTCGCCCACCTACCTGGCCGGGGCGTGGGACCGGCGCGGCGCTGCGCTGGTGGACCCGGCCCGCCTGGTGCACGAGCTGCGGCGCACCTGCCTGGAGCTGGGCGTGCGCATCGCCGAGGGCACGCCCGTGCGGGCCCTGGAGGGGGAGGCGGGCGGGGTGCTGGTGCGCTGCGAGCGCGCCGCGGTGCGCGCGCGCCACGTCGCCCTGGCCACCAGCGCCTTCCCCTCCCTGCTGCGGCGCTACCGCCTGCACACCGTGCCGGTGCACGACTACGCGCTCGTCACCGAGCCGCTGCCGCCGGCGCTGTGGGAGCAGGTGGGCTGGCGGGGCCGGCAGGGCGTGGAGGACCTGGCCAACCGCTTCCACTACTACCGGCGCACCGCCGACGGGCGGGTGCTCTTCGGCGGCTACGACGCCGTGCACCGCTTCGGCGGGCGCCTGTCCGCGGCCCACGACCAGCGCCCGGCGACGTTCCGGCGCCTGGCCGCGCACTTCGCGCAGACGTTCCCGCAGTTCGAGGGCGCGCGCTTCACGCACGCCTGGGGCGGGGCGATCGACACCTGCACGAGGTTCTTCCCCTTCTTCGGCACCGGCCACGGCGGGCGCGCAGTGCACGTGGCGGGGTTCACCGGCCTGGGGCTGGGGGCCGGCCGCTTCGCCGCCGACGTCCTGCTGGACCTGCTGGCGCTGCCCGAGCACGGGCCCACCGAGCTGACGGAGCTGGACCTGGTGCGCCGGGTGCCGCCGCCGTTCCCGCCGGAGCCGCTGGCGTGGGCGGGCATCGCCCTGACCACCCGCGCCCTGGCGCGCGCCGACGCCCGCCAGGGCCGGCGCGGGCCGTGGCTGCGCGCCCTGGACCGCCTCGGCGTGGGCTTCGCCAGCTGAGGCGCGCCCCCGGAGCGCGGGCTCGGAGGGGTCCGGGGGGCCGGGGGCTCGGCCCGCCGGTGCCGCCGCTCGGCCCTACTGTGGGCGCCGCCCACCGCAGGACCGGCACCACCCCGAGGAGCAGCATGGCGCAGCGCGGCGACACCGGCGGCACCGCGACGGTCCCGCCCGGCACCGGCAAGGGCCTGCGCCCGGGCGCGCTGGGCCTGTGGGGCAACACCGTCATCGGCCTGGGCGCCACCGCCCCGGCGTACAGCCTGGCGGCGACCCTGGGGTACGTGGTGCTGGCGGTGGGCGAGAAGGCGCCGGCGATGTTCGTCGTGGCGTTCGTGCCGATGCTGCTGGTGGCCTTCGCCTACCGGGAGCTGAACCGCGCCGCCCCCGACTGCGGCACCACGTTCACCTGGGGCACGAAGGCGTTCGGGCCGTGGGTGGGCTGGATGGGCGGCTGGGGGGTGGCGGTCTCGGCCGTCATCGTGCTGGCCAACGTCGCCGAGATCGCGGCCGTGTACGCGCTGCGGTTCCTCGGCGCCGAGGGCGCCGCGGCGGACCCCGTGCTGCGCGTGGGTCTGGGCGTGGCGCTCATCGTCGCCATGACGTGGGTCAGCTACCGGGGCATCCGCATCTCCGAGCGCCTGTCGAACGTGCTCATCGTGCTGCAGTTCGCCGTGCTGGGCGCCGTCTCCATCGGCGCGCTGCACCTGGTGGGCACCGGCGCGGCGGGCCCGCAGGCGGTGCTGCCGCGCTGGGAGTGGTTCTCCCCGCTGGGCGTGGGGTCGTCCGCGCTGGCCGAGGCGGTCATCCTCTGCGTGTTCATCTACTGGGGCTGGGACGCGTGCCTGGCGGTCACCGAGGAGACGCGCGACTCCGGGTCCACGCCGGGGCGCGCGGCGGTGCTGGCCACGGTGGTGCTGGTCGTCACCTACGTGCTGGTGGCCGTGGCGGTGCAGGCGTACGCCGGCTTCGGCACCACCGGCACCGGCCTGGCCAACGAGGACAACGCCGACGACGTGCTGAGCCTGCTGGGCGAGCCGGTGGGCGGGCCGGTGCTGGCCGCGCTGCTGCTGCTGACCGTGGCGGTCTCGGCGGCGGCCTCCACGCAGACGACGATCCTGCCCACGGCGCGCGGGGCGCTGGCGATGGCGGTGTACGGGGCGCTGCCGCAGCGCTTCGCGCGGGTGCACCCGCGCCACCGCACGCCGTCGTTCGCCACGGTGGTCGTGGGCGCGGCGGCCGTGGGCTTCTACCTCGTGCTCAGCGCGGTCAGCCAGAACGCGCTGCAGGACTCCATCGCCTCGCTGGGCCTGGCGGTGGCGTTCTACTACGGCATCACCGCGTTCTCGTGCGTGTGGTTCTTCCGCCGCACCCTGACCCGCTCGCCGCGCGACCTGCTGCTGCGCGGGGTGTTCCCCGCGCTGGGCGGGGCGGCGATGCTGTGGGCGTTCACCCGCAGCGCCGCGGACATGCTCGACCCCGACTACGGCTACACCCGCTTCGGCCCGGTGGGCGGCGTCTTCGCCATCGGCGTCGGCATGATCGTGCTGGGGGTGCCGCTGATGCTGCTGTGCGCGGTGCGGCTGCGGGCGTACTTCCGCGGCGAGACGCTGCGCGCCGACACCCCGGTGCTCGCGCCCGAGACGGGCGAGCCGCCGATCGGCGGCCTGTGAGCGAGCGCGCCCGGGCGCGGCCCCCAGACCCCTCAGGTCCCTCGGGCCACGACCCGCCGCACCCGCAGGTCCGCGTCGAGCAGCACCGCTCCCCCGGTCGCGCCGGGCTCGAGGTGACCGCGGTCGGCGCCGCCGAGCACCGCGGCGGGCACGGCCGTCACCGCGGCCAGGGCGTGCTCCAGCGGCAGCCCGGCGGCCACCGCGCCGCGCAGCGCGCGGTCCAGGGTCAGGGTGCTGCCGGCCAGCGCGCCGCCGCCGGCCAGGCGGGCGACGCCGCCCTCGACGACGACGTCCAGCCCGCCCAGGCGGTGCGCGCCGTCGGGCGCGCCGGCGGCGGGCAGCGCGTCGGTGACCAGCGCGGTGCGCGCCGGGCCGGCGGCGCGCGCGGCCAGCGCCAGCACCAGCGGGTGCAGGTGCACGCCGTCGGCGATCAGCTCGACCGCGACGCGCTCGTCGGCCAGCAGCGCCGGCACCGGGCCGGGGCGGCGGTGGTGCACCGGGGGCATCGCGTTGAACAGGTGGGTGGCCAGGCGCGCCCCGGCCTCCACGGCGGCGCGCGCGGTGGCCTCGTCGGCGCCGGTGTGCCCGAGCGCGGCGACCGCGCCGGAGGCGGCCACGCGCTCGACGGCGGCCAGCCCGCCGGGCAGCTCCGGGGCCAGCGTGACCACCCGCACCGGGCCGGCGCGCAGCAGGCGCTCGACGTCGGCCGCCTCCGGCGCGCGCAGCAGCGCGGCCTCGTGCGCGCCGGCGTGCTCCCGGCTGAGCCAGGGGCCCTCCAGGTGCACGCCCGCCAGCACGCCGTCGGCGACGGGCCCGGCCAGCGCGGCGAGGGTCTCGGCCAGCTCGTCGACCGGGCGGGTGACGAGGCTGGCGACCAGGGTGGTGGTGCCGTGCGCGCGGTGCCAGGCGGCGGCGGTGAGCGCGGCGCGCACCGCGGCGTCGCCGGTGCCGCCGAAGGCCGCGCCGGCGCCGCCGTGGCAGTGCAGGTCCACGAAGCCGGGCACCACCAGGTGCCCGCGGGCGTCGGCGACCTCCCCGGCGCGGGCGCGCACCGCCGGCGGCGCCGGGCCGGGCCCGACGTCGAGGACCTCCCCGGCGCGCAGCAGCACCCACCCGCCGGGCAGGGTGCGCGCGCCGGTGCGCACCTCGCCGCCGGTGAGCAGGACGGTGGCCGCGCCCACGGGAGCCCGGGGGTGCCCGCTCGCGCGGCCGCCGCCGGGCTCAGGCGTCGAAGTCGGTGCTGACGGTCAGCTCGCGCCAGGCCTCCAGCTCGGCGCGCCGGGCGTCGAGCACGCCGCTGTAGGTCTGCAGCGCGTCGCTGCCCAGGAACAGCAGCCCCGGCGGCTGCTCGGACTCCACCGCCGTGATGATCGCCGCGGCGGCCTTGGCCGGGTCGCCGGGCTGGGTGCCGTGCACGGTGTCGTGCTCCTTGCGGCGCTTGCCGGCGGTCTCGGCGTAGTCGGCGATGGGGTGGGCGGACTGCGTCAGCGAGCGGCCGGCGAAGTCGGTGCGGAAACCGCCGGGGGCCACGATCGTCACGCTGATCCCCAGCGGGGCCAGCTCCTGGCGCATGGAGGTGGACAGCGCCTCCAGCGCGGACTTCACGGCGGCGTAGTAGCCCGAGCCGGGCGGGCACACGTGCGCGCCGATGGAGGAGAGGTTGACGATCGCCCCCGAGCGGCGCTCGCGCATGCCGGGCAGCACGGCCTTGGCCAGGGCGACCGGGCCGAAGACGTGGGTGTCGAACAGGCGCCGCACGTCGGCGTCCTCGCCCTCCTCCACCGCGGCGCGGTAGCCGTAGCCGGCGTTGTTGACGAGGACGTCGACGCCGCCGAAGCGCTCCTGCGCGCGGCGGGCGGCCTCGGCCACCTGCGCCGGGTCGGTCACGTCCAGGGGCAGCGCCAGGGCGGTGTCGGGGTGCGCCCGCTCGAGGTCGCGCACCGCCTCGGCGTCGCGGGCGGTGACGACCGCGCGGTGGCCGCGGGCGAGGACCGCCTCGGCGAGCGAGCGGCCGAGGCCGGTGGAGCAGCCGGTGATGAGCCAGGTGGACATGCGGGCATCCTGCCGCGCGCCCGGGCCCGGGGCGCGCGGGGGTGCTCAGGGCCGTGCGGCGGGACCCGGGTCGGCGTCAGGGGCGGGCCCGGCCCGGCGCGCGCGGCGCCGGGCCTCGCGGCGGTCCCCGGCGGGCAGCTGCGGCACCGCGCGCAGCAGGGGCAGCAGGTCCGGCCGCGTGGTCAGCGCCGCGAACGCGGTGCCGATGCTCACCCCGTGCGCGGGCACGTCGCGCACGCGCACCGCGTCCCCGGCGCGCACCTCGCCGGCGCGCAGCACGCGCAGGTACGCGCCGGGCACCCGCGCCGCGGTGAACGTCGCCAGCCAGCGCGGCTCCCCCATGCGCACCGCGAACGTCACGCACGGCAGGCGCGGGCAGGAGACCTGCAGCAGCGCCGTGCCCACCTCCCACACCTCCCCGATCACGGCACCGGTGACGTCGACGCCGGCGGTGGTGAGGTTCTCGCCGAACGTGCCGCCGGGCAGCGCGCGGTGCAGGCGCGCCTCCCACGCGTCGAGGTCCTCGCGGGCGTACGCGTACACGGCCTGGTCGTCGCCGCCGTGGTTGGCGGTGTCGCTGACGTGGTCGCCGGCCAGCCCGCTGCCGCCGACGCCCTTCGGGCCCGGCGCGCGCACCGCGACCGGCCCGTCGACGGGGCGCTTGTCGATGCCGCTGGTGCCGCCCTTGGCGGCGATCGGGCGCTCGCGCCCGACGTTCACCGACAGCACCCGCGCGCTCGTGGTGTCCACCCTCCGACCGTAGGGGCGAGCGGGCCCCGGGTCACCGGGTCGACCCGGTACCCGCGCGGTGCCCGCCCTGGCAGGGTGGAGCGGTGCGCCGCGTCGTGGAAGCCGTCGTCCCGGCGCGCCTGGGCACCGGTTTCCGGTGGCTGCTGGCCTCGAGCTGGGCCAGCAACCTCGGCGACGGCATCGCGCTGGCCGCCGGTCCCCTGCTGGTGGCCTCCACCACGCACGACCCGTTCCTCGTCGCGCTGGCCGCCACCGTGCAGTGGCTGCCGCCGCTGCTGTTCGGCCTGACGGCCGGGGTGGTCTCCGACCGCTTGGACCGCCGGCTCGTCGTGGTGGTGGTCGACGCGCTGCGCGCCGCGGTGCTCGTGCTACTGGCGCTGGCGGTGCTCACCGGCCGCGCGCCGACCGCCGTGGTGCTCGTGGCGCTGTTCCTCGTGGCCACCGCGGAGGTGTTCGCGGACAACACCTCCACCACGCTGCTGCCCTCGCTGGTGGCGCGCGCCGACCTCGGCGTGGCGAACGCGCGGCTGCAGACGGGTTTCGTCACCGTCAACCAGCTCGCCGGCCCGCCGCTGGGCGCGCTGCTGTTCGGCGTGGGCGCGTCCCTGCCCTTCGCCACCCAGGCCGCGCTCGTGGGACTGGGCGCGGTGCTCGTCAGCCGGCTGGTGCTGCCCGCGCGCACCCGCGGGCCCGCTCCCTCGCGGGTGCGCCACGACGTCGCCGAGGGCCTGCGCTGGACGCTGCGCCACCCGGCGGTGCGCACCCTGGTGCTCACCATCCTCGTCTTCAACGTCACCTTCGGGGCGGCGTGGTCGGTGCTCGTGCTCTACGCCACCGAGCGGCTGGGGCTGGGCCCGGTCGGCTACGGCCTGGTGACCACCGTCAGCGCGGTGGGCGGGCTGCTGGGCACGCTGGCGCACGGCGCGATCACCCGCCGGGTGAGCCTGGGGAACGTGCTGCGCGCCGGTCTGGTGGTCGAGACCCTCACCCACGGCGCGCTGGCCGCGACGACCTCGCCGTGGGTGGCGCTGCCGGTCTTCTTCGTGTTCGGCGCCCACGCGTTCGTCTGGGGCACCACCTCGATCACGGTGCGCCAGCGCGCCGTGCCCGAGGAGCTGCAGGGCCGGGTCGGCTCGGTGAACATCGTCGGCACCTTCGGCGGCCTCGTGGTCGGCTCCGCGCTCGGCGGCGCGCTGGCGCAGCACCTGGGCGTGACCGCGCCGTTCTGGTTCGCCTTCGCCGGCTCGGCGCTGCTCGTGCTGCTGCTGTGGCGGCAGCTGCGGCACGTGGCGCACGCCGACGAGGGGCCCGGCGCGGCGCCCGGCGAGGCGCCCGGCGAGGCGCCCGGCGAGGCGCCCGGCGGGGCGCCGGCGGTGGGCTCGGCGCCCTGAGGGCCCGGGGCGGGGCCGGGCGCGCCGGGCGGCGCGCCGCGGTCGTGCCACAGTGGCGCCACCGGGCGCACCCGCGCCGGGCGGGCGCGAGGAGGACGCAGGTGACGGGGACCGGCGCGCGAGCGCTCCTCGCGCTGGCCGACGACCTCTCCGGCGCCGCGGAGACCGCGATGGCCTGGGGCGGGACCCCCGTCCTGCTCGCGGACGGCGGCTGGGGCGGCGGCAGCGCCGTGCTCGACCTCGACCACCGCGACGCGCCCGCGGAGGTGGCGCACCGGCGGGTGCTGGCGGCGCTGGAGCACCTCGCCGCCGCACCCGGCGCCGCGCCGGTGCTGTTCGCCAAGCTGGACTCGCAGCTGCGCGGCAACGTCGCGGCCACCGTCGCCGCCCTGCACGCCGCTGCGACCGGTGGCGCGGTGGTGGTGTGCTGCCCGGCGCTGCCGGCCCTGCGCCGCGCGGTGCGCGACGGGCGCGTCCTCGTCGACGGCGCGCCGCTGCACGAGGCCCCGGCGTGGCGGGGAGCGGCCACCGCGGCCCCGGCGGACGTGCCCGCCGCGCTGGGCGACCTGCCGGTGCAGCCGCTCGCGCTGGAGCCGCTGCGCGGCGGTGCCGGCCCGGTGGCGCTGGCGGCGGCCGCCGCGGCGGGCGCGGTGGTGGTGGCCGACGCCGTCACCGACGCCGACCTCGACCTGCTCGTGGCCGCGGGGGCCGGGCGCGAGGTGCGCTGGGCGGGCTCGGCGGGCCTGGCCGCCGCCCTGCACCGGGCCCGCGGCGCAGGGCGCAGCGCTGCGGGACCGGCAGGACCCGCGGGACCGGCGGGACCGGCCGGGCGCGGGGTCCTGCTGGTGGTGGGCACCGCGGCCCCGCAGGCGCGCGAGCAGACCGCGGCGCTGGTGCACCACCGCCCCGCGACCCGCGTCGTGCGGGTCGCCGGCGGCGAGCCGGACGGCGCGGCGGCCGCCGCGCTGCTGGGCGCCCTGCGCGCGGGCGGGATCGCCGTGCTGCACGGTCCGCAGCGCGCGGGCCGGCTGGACGGCGGGCCCGCGCGGCGGCTGGCGCGGGTGGCGCTGGACGTGCTGGCGGCCCTGCCGGCACCGGGCCCGGACCTGCTGCTCACCGGCGGCGAGACCGCCCGCCGGGTCCTGACCGGCCTGGGCGCCACCCGCCTGGACCCGCTCGGCGAGGTCCACCACGGCGCCGTGCTCAGCCGCACCGCGGACGGCCGCCGCGTCGTCACCCGCCCGGGCTCCTTCGGCGCCCGCGCCTCGTTCGTCGACGTCGTCGACGCCCTCGCACCCCGACCCGCCCCGGAGGCCACGCCGTGAGCAGCACCAGCACCAGCACCGGTCCCGACGAGCGCCCCGTCATCGCCGTGACGATGGGCGACGGCGCCGGCGTGGGCCCGGAGGTGGTCGTCGCCGCGCTGCTGGACGAGGGGGTGCGCGCGCGCTGCCGCCCGGTGGTCGTCGGCGACGCCGCCCGGCTGCGGCTGGCGGCGCGGGTGCTCGGGCGCGAGGCGCACGTGGTGGCCGTGGACCGCGCCGACGTGGCCGGCGCGGGGGCGGACCCCGGGCGCGTCGACGTCGTCGACCTGGGCCTGCTGCCGGAGGACCTGCCCTGGGGGGAGGTCTCCGCCGTGGCCGGCGACGCGGCGTTCCACTACGTGCGCGTGGCGGCCGAGCTGGCGCTGGAGGGGGCGGTGCAGGGCATCTGCACCGCGCCGCTGAACAAGGCGGCCCTGCACGCCGGCGGGCACCCCTACCCCGGGCACACCGAGATGCTCGCCGACCTGACGGGCACCGAGGAGGTGTCGATGATGCTGTCCACGCCCCGGGTGAAGGTCGTGCACGTCACCACCCACGTCGGGCTGCTGGACGCGGTCGAGCGCATCGAGCCCGGCCTGGTGGAGCGCACCATCCGCCGCGGGCACGCGGCGGTGGTGCGCTCGGGGGTCCCCGAGCCGGTCATCGGGGTGTGCGCGATCAACCCGCACGCCGGCGAGGGCGGGCTGTTCGGCCGCGGCGAGGAGGCCGAGAAGATCGCCCCCGGCATCGAGGCGGCGCGCGCGGCCGGCATCGACGCGCGCGGGCCGCTGCCGGCGGACACCGCGTTCTTCCTCGCCGGGCGCGGCGACTACGACCTGGTGGTGGCGATGTACCACGACCAGGGCCACGGGCCGGTGAAGGTGCTGGGCATCGAGGAGGGCGTGAACATCACGGTGGGCCTGCCGGTCGTGCGCACCTCCGTCGACCACGGCACCGCCTTCGACATCGCCGGCACCGGCCGCGTCGACACCCGCAGCATGGTCGAGGCGCTGCGCCAGGCCGCGCAGATGTCCCCGGCACCGCCCGCCCGCGGGTGAGCGCGCAACCCGACCCCCAGCCCGACCCGCAGCCCGACCCGCAGCCGGACCCGCGGCCCGGGGCGGCGCGGCTGCGGCCCTTCGACCCCTGCGCGCCGGCGGACCTGGCGGGGCTGTACGACGTGTGCCTGCGCACCGGGCTGGACGGGGGCGACGCCACCGGTCGGTACGCGGACCCGCTGCTGCTCGGCGACGTCTACGCCGGCCCCTACGCCGCGCACGACCCCGCGCTGGTCACGGTCGTCGAGGACGGCGACGGGGTGGCCGGGTACGTGCTGGGCTGCACCGACACCCTGGCGTTCGAGCAGTGGGCCCGCGAGCACTGGTGGCCCGGGGTGCGCCGGCGCCACCGCGCCCACGTGGCCGCCGGGCACGCGCCCACCGAGCGCGACAGCGCGCTGCTGCGCTCGCTGGACGCCGCGCCGGGCCCGCGCCCGCACCTGCACGGGCGCTCGCCGCTGCCGGCGCACCTGCACGTGGACCTGCTGCCGCGGGTGCAGGGCCGCGGGCTGGGCCGGCGCCTGGTCGAGCGCCTGCTCGTGCAGCTGAGCGCCCGCGGGGTGCCGGGGGTGCATCTGGGCGTGTCCAGCCGCAACCCCGGGGCGGTGGGCTTCTACCGGCGGCTGGGCTTCACCGAGCTGCCGGGGCTGCCCGAGCCGCCCGGGCCGCCGGGCGGTGGCGGCGCGGGCACCACGATGGGCCTGCGGCTGCGCTGAGCCGGCGCCTCAGCGCCCGCCCGCCAGCAGCCCGCCGCGCAGCGCGATGGAGACCGCCTCGGCGCGCGAGGAGGCCCCCAGCTTGGCCAGGATCCGCGAGACGTGGACGCTGGCGGTCTTCTCCGCCAGGAACAGCCGCTCGCCGACCTGCCGGTTCGTCAGGCCCTCGGCGAGCAGCTCCAGCACCTGCGCCTCGCGGGCGGTCAGCGGACCGGCCGCCGCGCCGGGCAGGGCGCGCACCCGGTGCGCGAGCGCGTCCAGCGCCGCCGCCAGCGGCGCGGCGCCCAGCTCGGCGGCGCTCGCGCGGGCCAGGTGCAGCTGCTCCAGGCCCTCCTCGCGCCGGCCCGCGGCCACCAGCGCCTCCGCCAGCCGGCGCCGGCAGCGCGCGGCCTCGTAGACGGCGCCGTACCCGAAGCCGTCCACGGCCGCGGACCAGGCGGCGACGAGGTCGGCGGGCCCGGCGCCGCGCAGCCGGGCGCCCTCCGCGCGCGCCACCAGCACCCAGGCGCGCCCCTCGGGCCCCAGCGTGCCGGCGCGCGGCTGGCCGGTGCGAGCCAGCTCCTCGACGCGGTGCAGCAGGCGCGCACCGGTGGCGTCGTCGTCGGCGCGCGCGTCCCCGGCGTCGCGGGCGTCGGCGAGCGCGCCGATCGCCTGGGCGCCCAGGCGCAGCCCCATCAGGTGGGCGGGGTCGGTGGTGGCCAGGTCCTCGACGAGGCCGGCCAGCAGCCGCGCGGCGCGGCGCGGGTGCCCGTCCCAGCGGTCGGCCTCGGCGACGGCCGCGGCGGCGGTCAGCCGGTCGGCGGGGTCGTCGAGGAGGCCGCCGGCGAGCTCGCGGGCGCGGGCGGGGTGGCCGGTGGCGGCGGCGACGTGGGCGGCGACCACCGCCACCGCCGAGGCCACCGCGCGCGGCCCCTGCGGCCCCACGCCCCCGGCGATGCCCTCGGCGCGCGCGAAGCGGCCGGTGACGAAGCAGGCGGTGGCCTGCAGCAGCAGCAGCTGCACCCCGTACGGCGCCCACGACAGCCCCGCCGCGCGCGCCCACGCGCACGAGGCGTCGAGCACCTCCAGGGCCCCGGCGAGGTCGCCGCGGTCGTAGCGGTCGGCGGCGCGGTTGTAGTCCGCGCGCAGCGAGGTGCCCAGGTGCCCGGCGCGGCGGGCGGTGGCGGAGGCGGCGGCGAACCAGGCGTCGGCGTCGGCCAGGGCCCCGGCGAGGTTGTCCAGGCCGCCCAGGGTGATCAGGGCGTCGGCCTCGGCGCCGGGCACGCCGTGGCGCACGGCCAGCTCGCGCGCGGCCAGCGCCTCGTCGCGGGCGGCGGGGTCGTCGAGCTGGTACAGGCAGCGGGCGGCGACGGCGGTGGCCCAGCAGGCGGTCTCGGCGGCGGCCGGGTCCGCGCCCGCGGCGCCGACGAGCTCCACGGCCCGGCGGGCGTGCGCCAGCGCCTCGGCGGTGCGGTCGGCGGCCCACAGCTGCACGGCCAGCCGGCGGTGCGCCTCGGCGGCCTGCGCGGCGCCGGCGCCGGGCTCCAGGGCGTCCAGGGCGGCGCGCGCCAGCGCCACGGCGCGGGTCGTCTCCCCCGCGCTGCCGGCCAGCCGGGAGGCGCGCAGGGTCACGGCGGTGAGGCTGGCGCCGGCGCGCGCGGCGGCGTCGGGCACGGCGTCCCACAGCTGCAGCACGTCCTCCAGGTGCCGCCAGGCCTGGTCGGGGGCGCTGAGGCGCTCGGCCTCGTCGGCGGCGAGCAGGCCCGCGCTCAGCGCGCCGGGCAGGTCGTTGCCGGCGCGGGCGTGGTGGGCCAGGTCGGCGGCCGCGCCCAGGCGCCGCCCCTGCGCCGCCGCCGCGGCCAGGGCGCGGGCGTAGGCGGCGTGGCGGCGGGCGCGCTCGCCGGGCAGCAGGTCGGAGTAGACGGCCTCGTGCAGCAGCGCGTGGCGGAAGCGGTAGCCCTGCTCGCCGTCGGGGTCGAGCACCCGCAGCGCCACGGCGTCGCGCAGGCCGCGGTCCAGGACGTCCTCGTCCAGGCCGGAGGCCGCGCGCAGCAGGTCGTGCCGCACGCGCCGCCCGCCCGCGGCGGCGGTGCGCACCACCTCGGCGGCCTCGCCGGGCAGCGCCTCGACGCGGGCGAGGACCACGTCGGCCAGCGCCTCGGGCAGCGGCGCGCCGCCGCGGCCGGCGCCCCGGCCGGTGCTGGACGCCAGCAGCAGCTCCCCGGCGTAGTAGGCGTTGCCCTCGGCGCGCTCGTGGATGCCGCGGGCGGTGGCGGCCGGCACGTCCGCCCCGGCCAGCCCGGTGAGGTAGCTGCGGGTCTCCTGCGCGGTGAAGGGGCGCAGCGCGACGCGGCGCACGGTGGGCAGGCGGCCCAGCTCGGCGAGCACGGGGCGCAGCGGGTGGCGCCGGTGCACGTCGTCGGTGCGCACGGTGCCCACGAGCAGCAGCCGCTCGTCGCGGGTGCGGCGCACCAGGTGGGTGAGCAGGTCCAGGGTGGCGCCGTCGGCCCAGTGCAGGTCCTCCAGCACCAGCAGCACGGTGCGCTCGCGCGCGGCGGCGGCCAGCAGGCCGGCGACGGCGTCGAAGAGCTGCAGCTGGGCCAGCTCGCCGGCGGCGTCGCGGGCGGACCACCAGGCGGCGCCGGTGTCGCGCTGCAGCGGGGCCAGCGCCTCCACGAAGGGCAGGTAGGGCAGGGCGCCGCCGCCGGCGGAGGCGCAGTGCCCCAGCAGGGCGGTGACGTCGCCGTCGGCGGTGGCCAGGTGCACCAGCTCGTCGACCAGGCGGGTCTTGCCGACCCCGGCGTCGGCCTCCACCAGAGCGGTGCCGGCGGTGCCGGCGCGGGCGGCGCCCAGGGCCGCGCGCAGCACCGCCAGCTCGGCGGCGCGGCCGACCAGGGGCGGCGCGCCGGGGGGGACCGCGGTCACGACGCCCATGGTGGCAGCCGCCCCCGACGCACCGGGCACGCCGCGTCAGCCGCGCCGCGTCACGGCAGGCGGGGCGCCGGCGGGCGCGCCGCCCGCCGCGCACCGGCGCGGCGCACCAGGCCCGCCAGACCGGCCAGGCCCGGCACGGCGCGCCCGCCGTGCACGCCGCGCCCGCCGTGCGCGCCGTGCCCGCGGGCCGGCGCCGCGGCCCGCCGGGCGCGGCGCGCGGCGCGCACCAGCCGCTCGCGCTCGGCCTCGCGCAGCAGCTCCTCGTGGCGCTGGAGCACCAGCGCCCGGTCCGTCCCGTGCACGACGTCCACGTCCGACCTCCCACCGCTCCCGCCGGCGCGGGGTGCGCCGACTCTGCGAGCGTGCGGCGCAGGGAGTGCCGCCGGCATCGGGCGATCACCGCGTCCCGGGCGCCGGCGACCCCCTCAGTTGACGCTGAGCAACTAAGGAGCACCCGGCGTGTTCACCGCTGGGCCGTGGCGGTCGTCCGCCACGCACCGACGGGCGATCACCCGGGGCGCGGGTCACCATCTGGTGGTGGCCGTCTGGACGTCGTTCGTGAACCTCGTGCACCTCGTGGGCGCCGTCGGCTCCGCCGCCCTCGCGCTCGGCTTCGCCGCCGGGGGGCAGGCGGGCCGGGCCGTGTTCTACGGCCTGCTCACCCTCGCCTTCGCCACCGCCCTCGTGCGCCGGCGCGCGCAGGCCCGGCCGGCCGCCCCGGCGGTGGTGGACCTGCGCACCGGCCGCACCGCCGGGGTCGCGGCAGCCCCCGCCGCGGCAGGCCCCGCCGTGGCCGACGCGGGCGGGCTCGAGGCCGGCCCGGAGCGCCCGGCCGCCTGAGCGGTGCGCGGCCCGCGCCCGGGACGGGTCGGGGACGGGCTAGGTTCGCGCCGTGGCGCAGCGCAGCGGGAGCGACGGGACCGGCAGCGGCGGGGTCGAGCTGACCTCCACCGCGGAGGTGCGGTCCGTGCACGTCGGGCCCATGGACAACGTGGCGTACCTGGTGACGTGCCGGCGCACCCGCGAGCAGGTGCTCGTCGACGCCGCGGCCGAGCCGGCGACGCTGCTGGACCTGGTGCGCGCCGGCTCCCCCGAGGGGCGCCTTGCCCTGGTGGTCACCACGCACCGCCACCCCGACCACGTCGGGGCGCTCGCCGAGGTGGTCGCCGCCACCGGCGCGGCCACCGCCGCGGGCGAGGACGACGCGGACCACCTGCCCGTGCCGGTGGACCGGCGGCTGCGGCACGGCGAGGTGCTGACGGCCGGCGACGTGCGCCTGGAGGTGGTGCACCTGCGCGGGCACACCCCCGGGTCGGTGGCCCTGGTGCTGCGCGGCGGCGGCGAGGGCCCGGACCGCGTGCTCACCGGCGACTCGCTGTTCCCCGGCGGGGTGGGGAACACCCGCGGGGACGCGGCGGCGTTCACCTCGCTGCTCGGCGACGTCACCGCGCGGCTGTTCGACGTGCTCGACGACGCGACCGTCGTGCACCCCGGGCACGGGGCGCCCACCACGATCGGGGCCGAGCGCCCGCACCTGAGCGAGTGGCGCGCCCGGGGCTGGTGAGCCCCGGACGCGCCCGCCTAGTCCTGCAGCGCGCGGCCGCGGGTCTCCGGCAGCAGCCAGCTGGCGGCCGCGGCGACCGCGAAGGAGGCGCCGAACACCACGAACACCAGCGCGGTGCCGCCGGCGGCCAGCAGCGGCGGCACGCTCAGCGGCGCCAGGATCGAGGCGATGCGCCCGAACCCGGCGGCCGAGCCGGCGCCGCGGCCGCGCACGAGGGTGGGGTACACCTCGGGCGTCAGCGCGTACAGCGCCCCCCAGGCGCCGAGGTTGAAGAACGACAGCAGGACCCCCGCGGTGAGGATCGCCGGCTCGCTGTCCGCCGCGGAGTACAGCAGCGCCGCGAGCGCGGAACCGACGAGGAACACCGACAGGGTGCGCCGGCGCCCCCACGCCTCCACCAGCCAGGCGGCCGCCGCGTAGCCGGGCAGCTGCCCCAGGGTGATGACGAGCGTGAACCCCAGGGAGCGCACCAGCGTGAACCCGTCCTCGAACAGCAGGCTGGGGATCCACGTGAACGCGCCGTAGTAGCTGAAGTTCACGAAGAACCACACCAGCCACAGCCCCGCGGTGCGCCGGCGCAGGGCCGCGCCCCACACGCCCGGCGCGTCGGCGGCCGCCGCGGGCCGCTCCTCGTGGGCGAGCGGGCCCCGCGGGGCGGCCACGCCCGCGGACTCCTCGAACTGCCGCACGACCCGCTCGGCCTCGTCCTCGCGCCCGCGGGACATGAGGAACCGCACCGACTCCGGCAGCCCGCGGCGCACCACGACCGCGTACACCGCGGGCACCGCCCCCAGCACCAGCGCCCAGCGCCAGCCGTCGTCGGAGGCGGGCACCAGCAGGAACCCCACGAGGGCGGCGGCGGTCCAGCCCACGGCCCAGAACGCCTCCAGCAGCACCACGGCGCGCCCGCGCACCCGGCGCGGGGCGAACTCGCTGACCAGCGTGGAGGCCACCGGCAGTTCCGCGCCCAGGCCCAGGCCGACGAGGAAGCGGAACACCAGCAGCGCCCCCAGCGACCAGGACAGCGCGGCCGCGCCGCTGGCCAGGCCGTACACCAGCAGGGTCAGGGCGAACACCTGCCGGCGCCCGACCCGGTCGGCGAGCAGGCCGCCCAGGCTCGCGCCGACCGCCATGCCGACGAAGCCGATGGAGGCGATCCACGAGCTCTCCCCGGCGCTCAGGTCCCACTGCACGCGCAGGGCCAGCAGCACGTACGCCACGAGTCCGACGTCGAACGCGTCCAGCGCCCAGCCGACGCCGGAACCCACGAGCAGGCGGCGGTGGCGGCGCGTGAACGGCAGGTCGTCGAGGCGTTCTGCGGCCGTCAGGGCCGTGCCCCGCGGGGCCGGCGGCGGTGCTGCGGAGGACATGCGCCTCACGCTAGCGCCCGCGGGCGGAACCCTCAGATCGTCGCGACGGCCCTCGGCGCCGCCGGCTCGGCGGGCGCGGGGCTCAGCGCGGGGCGCGGCGCCACAGCGCGCGCGGGGTGGCGCGCATCGCGGCGGCCAGGGCGCGCAGCGCCCCGGGCACCCACACCTCCCCGCGCCCGGCCGCCAGGGCGGCGACGGTCGCGTCGGCCACCTGCGG
Source organism: Kineococcus gypseus (assembly GCF_050871305.1). Lineage (NCBI taxonomy): Bacteria > Bacillati > Actinomycetota > Actinomycetes > Kineosporiales > Kineosporiaceae > Kineococcus > Kineococcus gypseus. The sequence continues at coordinate 71,860 of NZ_JBJLRD010000014.1, forward strand.
CGGGGTGCTCGACAGCGGCGCCGGGTCCATCCCGGCGCTCATGCGGCCGACGACGAAACCCGGGCGCACCAGCAGCAGGGAGACCCCGCTGCCGGCCAGGGCGTCGGCCAGGCCGGAGGCGAAGGCGTCCAGCCCGGCCTTGGCCGAGCCGTACACGTAGTTCGGCCGGCGCGCGCGCACCCCGGCGATGGAGGAGAAGACCACCAGCCGCCCGGCGCGCAGCGGGCGCAGCAGCCGCGCCAGGTGCGACAGGACGCTGACCTGGGCGGTGAAGTCGGTGTGCACCACGGCCAGGGCGTGCGCCACGTCTGTCTCGGCGCGCGCCTGGTCGCCGAGCACCCCGAACGCCACGACCGCGTCGAGCGCGCCGTGGCGGGCGACGACGCCGGCCAGCAGCGGCCCGTGCGAGGGCAGGTCGTCGGCGTCGAACTCCAGCGCCTCCACCCGCGTCGCACCGGCCGCGCGCAGCCGCTCGGCCTCGCCGGCCAGCCGCCCGGCGCCCCGGGCGGCGAGCACGACGGTGCGGGCGCCGCCGCGCACGAGCCGCTCGGCGACCTCCAGGCCGATCTCGCTGCGCCCGCCCAGCAGCAGCACGGTGGGGTTCGGGGGGATCGGCGCCGCGCTCACGCCCCCACCCCACCACACCGGCTCCCGCGCCGGCCCGCGCGCCCGTGCGCGCACCGGCCCGCGCACGCGTTCACAGGGGTTCGACGGCGGCCAGCAGGTGGGTGCACGCGCCGTCGCGCGAGAGCACCGCGGTGCGCCAGCCGCCGCCGGGCACGCCCTCGTGGCGGTGCTGCACGGTGGCCGGCAGCAGCAGCGGCGCCTTGAAGCGCACCTCGGCGCGCACGGCGCCCGGCAGCCGCCCGTCGAGCACCGCCAGGCTGCGCGAGGCCGTCCACAGCCCGTGCGCCAGGGCGCGGCGCTGCCCCAGCAGCCGCGCGGCGGGCGCGGCCAGGTGGATGGGGTTGACGTCGCCGCTGACGCGCGCGTACCGGCGCCCGGTGCCGGCGTCCACCCGCCACAGCGCGCCGGCCGCGCCCGGGCCGGGGGCGGGCGGGTCCGCCGGCGCCGGCGGCACGGCGCCGGGCAGGCGCGCACCGGGCGCGAGGTAGCGGCTGGTGCCGCGCCAGGCCGGGGCGGCCTCCCCGGCCGCGCGCACCTCGGTGACCAGGTCGACGAGCGCGCCGCGCCGGTGCGGGGCCATGGCCACCGCCCGCACGGACACCTCCAGCTCCTCGTCCACCTCCAGCGGCCGGTGGCGGGTGAACGCCTGCGCCACGTGCACCAGCCCCAGCAGCCGGAACGGGAACGGCTCGGTGACCAGCAGCTGCACCTGCGCGGCGAAACCCAGCAGGTGCGGGTACGGCAGCGGCAGCTGCGAGCGCAGCGGGTACCCGCACGCGCGCGACCACGCCGCCAGCCGGTCCGGGTCCACGCGCACCCCGCGCTGCTCGCTGCGGCGCCGGGGCAGGTCCACCGCGCCGCGCGCTCGCGGCACCAGCAGCGAGCGCGCGTAGTTCACGGCCAGCGGCCGGGGCGCGCCCACCGCGCTCACGCCCCCGCCAGGTGCTGGCCGTCCACGCGCAGCACCTGCCCGTTGACGCCGCCGGCGCCCGGGGAGGCCAGCCAGGCCACCACCTCGGCCACGTCGACGGGCAGGCCGCCCTGCTGCAGGCTGCTGGCGCGCCGGCCCACCTCGCGCGGCAGCGCCGGCATCGCCGCGGTCATGGGCGTCTCGACGAAACCGGGGGCGACGGCGTTGGCGGCCATCCCGCGCCGCGCCAGCGGTGCGGCCAGCGCCTGCACGAACCCCACGAGCCCGGCCTTGCTGGCGGCGTAGTTCGCCTGCCCCTTCGCCCCGGCCAGGCCGTTGATGGACGACAGGCACACGAAGCGCGCCCCGGGCGCCAGGGCCCCGTCGGCGCGCAGCAGCTCCTCGGTCAGCCGCAGCGGCGCGGCCAGGTTCACCCCGAGCACCGCGTCCCAGGCGGCGGCGTCGAGGTTGACGAAGGAGCGGTCGCGGGTGACGCCGGCGTTGTGCACGACGGCGTCGGCGCCGCCGAACCGGCGGCGCAGGTGCTCGGCCAGCGCGCGCGGCGCGGCGCCGGCGGTCACGTCCAGCGCGAACGCGGAACCGCGCACCCGGTTGGCCACCCGGGCCAGCTGCTCGCCGGCGGCGGGGACGTCGGCGCACACCACGTGCGCGCCGTCGCGGCCGAGCACCTCGGCGATCGCCGCGCCGATGCCGCGCGCGGCGCCGGTGACCACCACGACGCGCCGGCGGCGGGCGGGCCCGGGGACGTCGGGAGCGGCGGTGACGAGCAGCGGCTGCCCGGAGACGAACGCCGCGCGCGCCGAGCACAGGAACTCCAGCGGCGAGCGCAGCGCCGCGCCCGCGCCGGCGGCCACGCGCAGGAGGTTCACGGTGGTGCCGCCGCGCGCCTCCTTGCCCAGGCTGCGCACGAGGCCCTCCAGGGCCTGCTGCACCGAGCGGCCCTCCACGTCGCCGAAACCCTCCCCGAAACCCCCGGCGGAACCTGCGGCGGGACCTGAGGCGGGACCCCCGGCCGGGTCGCCGGCGGGGCCCTCGCCCGCCTCGGCGGGCACGGCGCCCAGCACGAGCACGCGCGCGCTGCGGGCGGTGCGCCGGAACGCCGGGGCCAGCACCTCGCGCAACTGCGCCAGGTCGGCCACGCGCCGGGCGGCGGTGGCGTCGACGACGACGGCGCCGAGGCGGTCCTCGCCGGCCGCGTCGAGGTCCGCCACGACGCGGGCGCCGGCGGCGCGCAGCCACCCGGTGACGTCGTCGGCCAGCGGGGCGGCGGCCACCCGCAGCACCAGCGCCGGCCCGGTGAGCAGTTCCTGGCCCGGCGCGTAGCGGCGCAGCCGCGGCGGCACGGGCAGCCCCAGCCGCTTGGCGGCCAGGGCGCCGGCGGGGGTGCCCACCACGTCGCCGTAGACGTCGTCGGGGAAGCGGATCGGGGCCATCACGCCTCCACCAGGGCGGCGATGCCCTGCCCGCCGGCGGCGCAGATCGAGATGAGCGCGCGCCCGCCGCCGCGCTCGGCGAGCAGCTTGGCGGTGGTGGCCAGGATGCGCGCGCCGGTGGCGGCGAAGGGGTGGCCGGTGGCCAGGGAGGAACCGGCGACGTTGAGCCGGGAGCGGTCCACGACGCCCAGCGCGCCGTCCAGGCCGAGGCGCTCGCGGCAGAACCCCTCGTCCTCCCAGGCCGCCAGGGTGGCCAGCACGGTGGAGGCGAACGCCTCGTGGACCTCCACGAGGTCGAGGTCCTGCAGCGTCAGCCCGTTGCGGCGCAGCAGGACCGGCACGGCGTGCACGGGCGCGGTGAGCAGCCCCTCGCCGCGGTGGACGTGGTCCACGGCGGCGGTCTGCGCGTCCACCAGGTGCGCCAGCACGTCCAGGCCGCGCTCGGCGGCCCACTCGTCGGTGGACAGCAGCACCGCGGCGGCCCCGTCGGTCAGCGGGGTGGAGTTCCCCGCCGTCATCGTCGCCGGCACGTCCAGGTCGCGGCCGAACACCGGTTCCAGCGCGGCCAGCTTCTCCGCGGAGGTGTCCGGGCGCAGCAGCCCGTCGCGGCGCAGGCCCAGGTACGGGGTGAGCAGGTCGTCGAAGAAGCCGCGCTCGTAGGCGGCGGCGAGGTTGCGGTGGCTGGCCAGCGCCAGCGCGTCCTGCTCCTCGCGCCCGACGCCCCAGTGCGCCGCGGTGCGCGCGGCGTGCTCGCCCATGGACAGCCCGGTGCGGGCCTCGGCGTTGCGGGGGAACTGCGGCACGACCTGCCCGGGGCGCAGGCCCGCCAGCGCCTTGAGCCGGGCGGCGGGGGTGCGGGCGCGGCCCAGCGCCAGCAGGACGCGGCGCAGGCCGTCGTCGAGGGCGACCGGGGCGTCGCTGGCGCTGTCGGCGCCCCCGGCGATGCCGGCCTCGACCTGCCCGAGGGCGATCTTCCCGGCGAGCAGCACCGCGCTCTGAAGGCCGGTGGCGCACGCCTGGGAGACGTCGTAGGCCGGGGTGGCCGGGTCCAGGGCGGTGGAGAGCACGGCCTCGCGGGTCAGGTTCAGGTCGCGCCCGTGCTTGAGGACGGCGCCGGCGACGACCTCGCCGAGGCGCTCGCCGGCCAGGCCGGTGCGTGCGACGAGGCCGTCGACGGCGGCGACGAGCAGGTCCTTCGCGGAGGCCTGCGCGTAGCGGCCGCCGGCCCTGGCGAACGGCGTGCGGTTGCCGGCCACGACGGCGACCGGGCGCACGGTGCGCGGGGCGCGCGCCGCGGCGGAGGGGGGCGGTGCTGCGGTCACGGGACCTCCTCGTCGAGCCTGGACAGCGCGAACTTAACAGGTACTCGGGGTACCGGGTACCCGTCCGCGGAGGTACCGTCGAGGACGTGGACCCCGTCACCGCCGACGCCCGCGAGGCGCGCGCGCACCCCGCCCCCGACGGGTCCGCCGCGCGCCCGGACGGGCGGCGCACGCGCTGGGCCGAGCACCGCCGGCGGCGGCGCGAGGAGCTCGTCACCGCGGCGCTGCGCGCCATCACCGCGCACGGCGCCGGGCTGGGCATGGACGAGCTGGCCGCGGCGGCCGGCACCAGCAAGACGGTGCTCTACCGGCACTTCGCCGACAAGGAGGAGCTGTACCTGGCGGTGGCGCGCCGGGTGAACCGGCTGGTCGTGCGCGAGCTGCGCTCGGCGGTCGAGAGCGCCGCCGGCCCGCGCGAGGCCCTGTCCGCCATCGTGGCCACGTACCTGCGCCTGGTCGAGGACGACCCGGAGGTGTACCGCTTCGTCGTCTCGCACCCGTTCCTGGGCCCGGCGCCCCGCGCCCCCGAGGACGACCCCGTCCAGCGCCTGACGAGCGCGCTGGCCGACGAGACGGCCCGCACCCTCACCGCCCACCTGCGCGCCGCGGGAGCCCCCGACACCTCCGCCGACGCGCTCGCGCACGGCCTGGTCGCGCTCATCCGCTCCGCCGCGGACCGCTGGATCTCCACCCCCGACCGCCTGGGCGCCGCCGCGATGGCGAGCGCCCTCACCGACCTCGCCTGGGGCGGCCTGCGCGCCGTGCTGGGCGACGGCCCGCCCCCCGCCCGCACCGCTCCCGAGGAGGTCCCGTGACCGCCACCGAGATCGACAGCCCGACCGCCGCCCCGGCGCCGCAGGCGCACCCGCGCAGCGGTCCGCAGGGGGCTGCGCCGGCGGGTGCGCACCCGCCGGCCGCACCCGGCCCGGTGGACACCGACGTCCTGCGCGCCGTGCTCGACGGCCGCTTCGCCGACGTGCGCGAGCGCGCGCGCCGGGAGTTCCCCGCCGACCTGTTCGGCCCGATCGACCACCTGGGCACCGCCGAGCAGCGCGCCCTGACGACGGCGCGGCTGCGCGTGCTCGCCGACCTCGGCGGGCACGAGCTGGGGTTCTCCCCCCGCCACGGCGGGGGCGGCTCCCCCGGCGGGCACGTCGCCCAGTTCGAGGTGCTGGGGTTCGGCGACGCCTCCCTGATGATCAAGTCGGGGGTGCAGTGGGGCCTGTTCGGCGGTGCCGTGCAGGCGCTGGGCACCGAGCGCCACCACGCCGAGCTGCTGCCGCCGCTGCTGCGCCTGGACCTGGTGGGCTGCTTCGCGATGACGGAGTCCGGGCACGGCTCGGACGTCGCCTCCCTGGGCACCACCGCCACCTACGACCCGGCCGCGCGCGAGTTCGTCGTGCACACCCCGGACGAGTCGTGCCGCAAGGACTACATCGGCGGCGCCGCCCGCGACGCCGACGTGGCGGTGGTGTTCGCCCAGCTGGTCACCGGCGGGGAGCGGCGCGGCGTGCACGCGTTCGTCGTGCCGCTGCGCGGGCCGGACGGCGCCGACGCGCCCGGCGTGCGCCGCGACGACGACGGGCGCAAGGCCGGCCTGAACGGCGTGGACAACGGCCGGCTGTGGTTCGACTCCGTGCGCGTGCCGCGCACCGCGCTGCTGGACCGCTACGCGCAGGTCGCCGAGGACGGCACCTACTCCAGCCCGATCGCCAGCGCGAACGCGCGCTTCTTCACGGTGCTCGGCGCGCTGGTCAAGGGCCGCGTCAGCGTCTCCGGCGGGGCGATCAGCCAGACGAAGGTGGCCCTGGAGATCGCTGCGCGGTACGCGCTGCGGCGCACGCAGTTCGCGCGCCCGACCACCGGGCGCGAGCCCGGCGCGCGCGACCGGCGCGGGGAGGAGGTCGTGCTGATGGACTACCTCGCCCACCAGCGGCGCCTGCTCGTGCCGCTGGCCGGCACGTACGCCCTCAGCTTCGCCCAGCAGGAGCTGGTCGACGAGATGGACGACCTGCTGCGCGTGCAGCTGGCCGGCGGCGACCCCGACCCCGCGCGCCAGCGCGCGTTCGAGGCGCACGCGGCGGGGCTGAAGGTGGCCACCACCTGGCACGCCACGCGCACCATCCAGACCTGCCGCGAGGCGTGCGGGGGCGCCGGCTACCTCTCCGACAGCCGCCTGCCGCAGCTGAAGGCCGACACCGACGTCTTCACCACCTTCGAGGGCGACAACACCGTCCTGCTGCAGCTGGTGGCCAAGAGCCAGCTCACCGCCTACGCGCAGCAGTTCTCCGACCTCGACACCCTGGGCACGGTCCGGTTCGCCACCCGCGGCTTCGTCAGCGCCCTGGCCGGGCGCAGCCCGGCGCGCTCCCTGGTCGCCGACGTCGTCGAGGCCGGGCGCGCGCCCGACGACCTGCACGACCGCGGCTGGCAGCTGCGCATGCTCGCCGAGCGCGAGCGGCACGTGGTGGAGTCGCTGGCCCGGCGCGTGCGCAAGGCGCGCTCGCGCCCGGACCAGGAGGCGTTCGAGGCCGTCGACGGCCTGCAGGACCACCTGCTGCTCGCCGGGCGCGCCCACGTCGACCGCGTGGTCGCCGAGGCGTTCGCCGCGGCCATCGCCCGCACCGAGGACCCCGCGGTCGCGGCGCTGCTGGGCGAGGTGCTCGACCTGCACGCCCTGGCGCTGCTGGAGGCGGAGAAGGGCTGGTACCTGGAGCACCGGCGGATGACGACGCTGCGGGCCAAGGCCCTCACCCGCGCCGTCAACGAGCAGTGCCGCCGGCTGCGCCCGCGCACCGAGGAGCTGCTGGCCGGTCTCGGCATCCCGCGGCACTGGCTGGCCTCGTCCCTGGTGCCCGGCTCGACGGCGCCGGGCACGACGTCACCGGGGGCGACGGCCTGACCCGTCCGGTCCCGCCGGTCCCGTCGGCCCTCGACGCGCCGCGGCGCCGGGGGCACACTGCGTCGATGGAGAGCCCAGCAGCGGTGCGCGCCGGTGTGCCCACCGGCGTGGTGCGCGACGCCGACCGGCCCGGCCGCGCCCTGCGCGTGAGCGCGCACCCCGACGCCGGCCGCGTCGTGCTGTCGACGTGGCAGGACCTCTCGTGCGTGTCGACGGTGCGCCTGGACCGCGCGGAGGTCGTCGAGCTGCTCGGGGCGCTGGGGGCGGCGCTGCTGCCGCCCCCGGCGCCCGGGGCTCACCAGGGCACGACGCCGTAGCGGTCGCGGAACTCCCCCGAGGGCCCGCCCGGGCCGGCGGTCGCCGCGGCCACGACCGCGTCGGTGCCCTCGGTCACGGTCTGCGGTCCGCTGTGGCCGTTGAGGTCGGTCGCGGTGTACCCGGGGTCGACGGCGGTGAACCGCACGCCCGGCAGCGCCCTGGCGTACTGGGTGGTCAGCATCGTCAGCGCCGACTTCGAGGACGCGTACAGCGGCGCGACGACCCGGCCCTCGACGCGCTCGGGGTCGTGGGTGGCGGCGAACGAGCCCAGCCCGCTGGTGACGTTGACGACGACGGGGTCGGCCGAGCCCCGCAGCAGCGGCAGGAACGCGCGGGTGACCCGCACGACGCCGAAGACGTTGACGTCGTAGACGGCGAGGGCGTCGGCCGCGGTGAGCTCCTCGGCCGGGCCCTGCGGCCCGCCGACGCCCGCGTTGTTGACCAGGACGTCGATCGTGCCCTCGCGGGCGGCGACGTCGGCGGCCGCGGCCTCGACGGAGGCGTCGTCGGTGACGTCGAGCTGGACGAACCGGGCGCCGAGCGCCTCGGCGGCCGCCCGGCCGCGCCGGGGTTCGCGGGCGCCGATGAGGACGGTATGCCCGGCCTCGAGCAGCCGGCGGGCGGTCTCGTAGCCGAGGGACTTGTTGGCCCCGGTGATGAAGGTGGTGGTCACGCCCCCACCCTGGGCTGCGGTCCCGGGGCCGGCCAGTGCCCTGCGCGACGGTGGGACGGGCAGTACCAGGCTGGACCGGCGCGCCACCCGGCCGCCGCGGGGCACGATGCGGGGGTGGTGGACGGCGAGAACCTCGGCACGGCCCTGCGGCGCTGGCGCGACCGGCTCTCCCCCGTCGACGTCGGCCTGCCCGCGCGCCCCGGGCGCCGGGCCGCGGGGCTGCGGCGCGAGGAGCTGGCCGACCTGGCGGGCCTGTCGGTCGACTACGTGGTGCGGCTGGAGCAGGGCCGGGCGAGGAACCCGTCGGCCCAGGTCGTCGGGACGCTGGCGCGGGCGCTGCAGCTGAGCCCCGACGAGCGCGACCACGCCCACCGGCTGGCCGGGCTGCTGCCGCCGGCCGACGGCGTCGTCTCGCACCTGGTGCCGGCGGGCGTGCAGCGCATGCTGGCCCGGCTCGTCGACCTGCCCGTGGGCGTCTTCGCCGCCGACTGGACGCTGCTGACGTGGACCCCGTCGTGGGCGGCGCTCATCGGCGACCCCGGCGACCTGCCGCTGGAGCGGCGCAACCTGGTGCGGGCGGTCTTCGGCGGCGGTGGGGGCGTGGCCGGCGGGCTGGCGAGCTGGCCGGTGCGCCACGCCGACGTCGGCATGCCCGCCGCGCTCGTCTCGGACCTGCGCGAGGCGCTGGCGCGCTACCCGCGCGACGCGGGCCTGGTCGCGCTGGCCGAGGAGCTCGGCCGCACCAGCGCGGACTTCCGGCGGCTGTGCCGCGAGGGCACGGTCGGCCGGCACGTCTCGGCCCGCAAGACGATCGAGCACCCCGTGGTGGGCGACGTGACGTGCGACTGCGACGTGCTGACCGCCCCCGGCAGCGACGTCCGGCTCGTGCTCTACAGCGCCGCCGCCGGCTCGCCCGACGCGGAGAAGCTGGAGTTCCTGCGCGTCACCGGCGGGCGGCCCGCCGCGCCGACCACCGCGCCGTCCGCCGCGCCCTGACGGCGGGGCGTCGGCCCCCGTGGCGCGCTCCCCGGGTGCGCCGCGGGCCCGCGCTGCGCACCATCGTGGGGTGCCCCGCCTGCGCCGCGTCTCCAGCTCCTCGCCCGGCCTCACGCGCCGCCGCCGCGGCCGGGGCTGGGCGTACTTCGACAGCGCCGGCGAGCGCGTCGTCGACCCCGACGTGCTCGAGCGGATCTCGAAGCTGGCGATCCCGCCCGCGTACACCGACGTGTGGATCTGCCCCTACCCCAACGGGCACCTGCAGGCCGTGGGCACCGACGACCGCGGCCGGCGGCAGTACCGCTACCACGAGCAGTGGCGCGCCGAGCGCGACCGCCTCAAGCACGACCGGGTGCTGGAGGTCGCCGCGGAGCTGCCGCGCGCCCGCGAGGTGGTCGGCGAGCACCTGCGGCTGCCGGGCCTGCCGCGCGAGCGCGTCCTGGCCGCGGCGTTCCGCCTGCTGGACCTGGGCTTCTTCCGCGTGGGCGGGGACGCGTACGCGGAGGAGAACGGCTCCTACGGCCTGGCCACCCTGCGGCGCGAGCACGTCGTGCAGCACGGCGCGGAGCTGGTGTTCCGCTACGTCGCCAAGTCCGGCAAGGACCGCACCGCCGTCATCGCCGACCCGGACGTGGTGGAGGTGGTGCGCGCCCTCAAGCGCCGCCGCGGCGGCGGCGAGGACCTGCTGGCGTGGAAGGACGGCGCGCGCTGGCACGACGTGAGCAGCGACGACGTCAACGCCTACCTGCGCGAGACGATCGGCCCGGACGTGTCGGCCAAGGACTTCCGCACCTGGCACGCCACCGTGCTGGCGGCCGTGGCGCTGGCGGTCTCGCTGCCGGCCTCGGGCTCGCCCACGGCGCGCAAGCGGGCGGTGGCGCGGGCGGTGGCGGAGGTCTCGGAGTACCTGGGCAACACCCCCTCGGTGTGCCGCAGCAGCTACGTCGACCCGCGCGTGATCGACCTCTTCGACGACGGGGTGACGATCGCCCCGGCGCTGGAGCAGCTCGGCGAGGACGCCGCCTTCGGCCACCCCGCCACCCACGGCGCGGTGGAGCAGGCGGTGCGCGACCTGCTGCACACCGACCCCGTGGCCGTCTCGCGGGCCGTGGCGCGCGGGCGGCGCGCGCCGGTGGCCTCGCGGCGGCTGTCCGGCCCGGGGCGCCCGGGCACCCCGGCGGCGGCCTGAGCCCGTCCGCGGCGAGGGCTGACGCGAGGGTTGATGCGAGGGCTCGGGCGGGGGGCTCGGGCGGGGGCTGGCGGGGGCTCGCGCGGGGCGCCGGCACCGGCCCACCCCCTATGCTGGACGGGTTCCCCGTCGCGGGAGCTGCGCCCTCATCGTCTAGTGGCCTAGGACGCCGCCCTTTCAAGGCGGTAGCACGGGTTCGAATCCCGTTGGGGGTACGCGGACCGGTGCCGTGCCCGGTGCGCGGGCCGTGTCACGAGCACGGCCCGGGATCGGGTACTGTTGGTCCCGCAAGCGAGCAGGACAAGCAAGGCAAGCAAGGCCTCCTTGAGGCCCCGTAGCGCAGTTGGTTAGCGCGCCGCCCTGTCACGGCGGAGGTCGCGGGTTCGAGTCCCGTCGGGGTCGCTCGTCGTGCCGGTCCACCCGGCCCGGCACGGCCAGGTAGCTCAGTTGGTAGAGCGTCCGACTGAAAATCGGAAGGTCAGCGGTTCGACCCCGCTCCTGGCCACCTCGCCCGACCCCCTCCGCGGTGACGTCCCCCGCGGCAGCCCCACCCCTCGTGCAGCGCCTTGCCCGCGCGCAGGCGACGTCCCCCACCTCCCCGGGCGGGTCACCGCGACCGTGGGTAACCTTCCGTCGTGCCACCGCTGCCCACGTCCCCCGTCGTCGCCGGTGCCGTGCTGGGCGGCTACGCCGTCGGCCGCGCCACCGGTGACCGCAGGCTCGCCGGTGCCGCGCTGCTGGCCGGCCTGGGCTGGTCGGTGCCGCGCTGGGCGTCGGCCTCGCCGCTGCTGGCCGCCGGCCTGGGCGCCGGCACCGTCGCCCTCGTCGGCGCCTCCCACCCGCTGTCCAAGCGCCTCGGCCCGTGGCCGGCGGTGCTGGTCTCCACGGCGGCCGCGGCCGCGCTGGCCGCCGTGGGCGACGGGGCCTCGAGACGGCGGTGAGCACCACCGGCGGCGCCGGCGCGCCCACCGGCTGGGACGCGGTGGCCGAGGACCTCCTGGCCGCCGCCCTCCTCTCCGGCACGCGCGTGGGCTGGGCCTCGCGGGCCGCGCACGCCCTCACCGGGGCCGCGCCGGGCTCGCTGGTGGGCGCGGACGCGCTGGAGCTGCTCGTGCCCGCGGACCGGCCGCGCGCGCTGCGCGCCCTGGACGTCGCCCGCCGCCGCCCCGGCGCCGGCAGCGCACCGCTGCGGGTGCGCCTGGCCGGCGGTGAGCGCCGGCGCCTGGAGGTGGCCGCGCACGCGCTGGCGGGCGGGCGGGTGCTGGTGACGGCCTGGGACGTCACCGCCCGCGCGCGCGCCGAGCGCGAGCTGCGCCACCGCGCCGGCCACGACGAGCTGACCGGGCTGCCCAACCGCGCCCTGCTGGCCGACCGCTGGGAGGGCTACCGCGCCCGCGCCCGGCGCGACCCGCGGCGCGGGGCCTACGTGCTGGTGTGCGACGTGGACGGCCTGAAGGAGGTCAACGACGCGCAGGGTCACGCGGCCGGGGACCGGCTGCTGCGGGCGGTGGCGCGCGCCCTGGGCGCCCACGTGCGCCCCGGGGACACCGTCGCGCGCACCGGCGGCGACGAGTTCGTCGTGCTCGTCGAGCGCACCGGCGGGCCCGCGGGCGGCGACGCGGGCGCCGGTGACGTCGAGGAGCTGCTGGCGCGGCTGCGCGAGGGCGTGCCGGCCGAGGCCGGGGCGGGCGCGCGGGTGTCGGTGGGCTGGGCGGTGGACGACCCGGCCCGCCCGGCGGCGTCCGTGCTCGCCGAGGCGGACGCGCGCATGTACGCGGACAAGCGCGCCGCGCGGGCCGCGCGCGCGGCCGGTGCGGTGCCCGCGCCGCGCACGCGCCCGGCGCAGCCGCGGCCGGTCAGGGACGGCGAGCCGTGAGGTCGCGCACCTGCGCGTAGCGCTCGCGCACCGCCGGCTGCGGGTCCGCCTCGAGGGTCTCGCCGGCGCCGAGCTCCCAGGCGGGCGGCTCCTCGCCGCCGGCGAGCACCCACGCGGCCTGGCGGGCGGCGCCGTCGGCGACGTACTCCCCCGGCGGGGGCACCAGCACCGGACGGCCCAGCACCGCCGGCGCCAGGCGCCGCACCGCCTCCGAGCGCGCCCCGCCGCCCACCAGCAGCACCCGGCGCACGGCCACGCCCTGGGCGACCAGCGCGTCGAGGCCGTCGGCCAGCCCGCACAGCAGGCCCTCGACGACGGCGCGGGCCAGGTGCGCGGGGGTGGAGGTCTCCAGCGTCAGGCCGTGCAGGGCGCCGGTGGCGTCCGGGCGCACGGGGGTGCGCTCGCCCTCCAGGTAGGGCACCAGGACCAGACCGCCCGCGCCGGCCGGGGCGGCCAGCGCCAGCCGCGACAGCTCCGCGTGGTCCACTCCGAGCAGCCGCGCGGCGGAGTCCAGCACGCGCGCGGCGTTCAGGGTGCACACCAGCGGCAGGTGCCGGCCGGTGGCGTCGGCGAAGCCGGCCACGGCGCCGGAGGCGTCGCGGGTGGCCACGTCGCTGACCGCGCTGACGACCCCGGAGGTGCCGATGGAGACCACCACGTCGCCGGGCAGGGCGCCCACGCCCAGGGCGGCGGCCATGTTGTCGCCCGTGCCCGCGCCCAGCACGGCCCCGCGCACCGGGCCCGCCGCGCCGGTGCCGGCGGCCTCGGCGGGCCCGAGCACCCGCGGCAGCTCCGGGCGCGCGCCGAAGGCGAGCTCGAGCAGCTCGGGACGGTACGCGCCGTCGGCGGCGGAGTAGTAGCCGGTGCCGCTGGCGTCGCCGCGGTCGGTGACCGGCCGCGCCCCGGAGGCGGCGCCGCCGGCCAGGCGCCAGGTGAGCCAGTCGTGCGGCAGGCACACCGCGCTGGTGCGGGCGGCGGCGTCCGGCTCGTGCTCGGCCACCCAGCGCAGCTTGGTGGCGGTGAAGGAGGCCACCAGGACGCTGCCGACGCGCTCGGCCCACGCCGCCGGGCCGCCCAGCTCGGCGGTCAGCTCCTCGGCCGCGCGCGCCGAGCGCCCGTCGTTCCACAGCAGCGCCGGGCGCACCACGGCGCCGCCCTCGTCGAGCAGGACCGAGCCGTGCTGCTGGGCGCCGACGGCGACGGCGTCGACGTCCTCCAGGCCCCCGGCGTCGGCGGCGGCCGCGCCCAGCGCCCGCCACCAGCGCTCGGGGTCCACCTCGCTGCCGTCCGGGTGGGCCGCGCGCCCGGAGCGCAGCAGGCGCCCGGTGGCGGCGTCGCGCACGACCACCTTGCAGGACTGCGTGGAGGAGTCGATCCCGGCCACCGTGGGCGAGCGCTGCGGCATGGGGCCATGCAACACCACGACCCCCCGGGCGCGGGACCGGCGGTGCTCGCCCGTCCGGGCCCACCTCGTGCCGACCGGGATGCCGGAAGCTCTCGCGAACCTGTACGGTTGGCAGCACGGACAGATGACAGCTACTCCGGGGCCCCCCGTCGGCCCCGGCCGACGCGCGAGGGGGTCGACGCCATGGGGCGCGGCCGTCAGAAGGCCAAGCAGACCAAGGTCGCTCGGCAGCTGAAGTACTTCAGCCCGCAGACTGACTACAACGCGTTGCAACGCGAGCTGCACGGTCCTGACCCGTTCCGTCCGACCACCGGGCGTTCCGACGCTCCGGAGGCACCGGAGGAGGACGAGGTCGAGGTGGACGAGGAGACGGACTGGTCCCGCTACTCCGCCACCGACGACGACTACGAGGACTGGACGACCAAGCGTCGCGCCTGACCCCGTGGTCGACGGTCCCGGCCGGGTGATCCCGCCGGGGCCGTGCACGGTCCCGCAGGACGGAGCAGGGGGCGTGGTGCCCCTGCGGCGGACCTCACCACCCCTGGTGGGTCCCCCGCAGCAGCGCCACGCCCCCTGCCACGCCCTTGCCGTTGCTCTCGCCGTCCTCGTCGCGGTGAGCGCGCACCGCTCCGCACACCCAGGCGGGGATGCCCGCGGCCTCCACGGAGGCCACCACCGCGTCCGAGACCGCCGGGTCCACCACGGCGACCATGCCCACCCCGAGGTTCAGGGTGCGCTCGAGGTCGTCGGCGGGCACGCGGCCCAGGTCGCGCACCAGCGAGAACACCACGCCGGGCGTCCACGTGGAGCGCTCCACCTCGGCGGTGGTGCCCGCCGGCAGGCAGCGCGCCAGGTTCGCGGCCAGCCCACCGCCGGTGACGTGGCTCATCGCGTGCACCCCGCCGGTGGCCAGCGTGGCCAGGGCCGGGCGGGCGTAGATGCGGGTGGGCTCGAGCAGCTCCTCGCCCAGGGTGCGGCCGAACTCCTCGACGTGGCGCTCGTACGACCAGCCGGCGTCGGCGACGACGCGGCGCACCAGCGAGTAGCCGTTGGAGTGCAACCCCGAGGAGGCCATCGCCACCAGCACGTCCCCGGGGCGCACGCGCTCGGCGCCCAGCAGCTCGTCGGCCTCCACGACCCCGGTGACCGCACCGGCCACGTCGTACTCGTCCGGGCCCAGCAGGCCGGGGTGCTCGGCGGTCTCGCCGCCCACCAGGGCCGTGCCGGCCTCCTGGCAGGCGCGCGCGATGCCGGCGACGAGGGCCGCCGTGCGCTCGGGCACCACCCGCCCGCAGGCGACGTAGTCGGTCATGAACAGCGGGGTGGCCCCGCACACCACGACGTCGTCGACGACCATGCCGACCAGGTCCGAGCCGATGGTGTCGTGCTTGTCCAGCGCCTGCGCGACGGCGACCTTGGTGCCCACGCCGTCGGTGCTGGTGGCCAGCAGCGGGCGGCGGTAGCCCTTCAGGGCGCTGACGTCGTACAGGCCGGCGAAGCCGCCGAAGCCGCCGACCACGTCGGGGCCGTGGGTGCGCGCCACGGAGGCGCGCATCAGCTCCACGGCGCGGTCGCCGGCGACGACGTCGACGCCGGCGGCGGCGTAGGTGGTGCCGGTCACCTGGGGGCTCCCGAGGGGTGCGCGTGCGGGGGCACGGGGGTCAGGGGCAGCTGCGTCTTGCCCAGGGCGTTGTCGCCCAGGCGCTGCAGGTCGTCCACGGGCACCGGGTAGGTGCCGGTGAAGCAGGCGGTGCACAGCCGCTCGGCGGGCTGGTCCGTCGCGGCGATCATCCCCTCGTCGGAGATGTAGCCCAGCGAGTCCGCGCCGATGCTCCTGCGCACGTCGTCCACGCCCAGGCCGGTGGCGATCAGCTCGGCGCGGGTGGCGAAGTCGATGCCGTAGAAGCAGGGCCAGCGCACCGGCGGGGACGAGATGCGCACGTGCACCTCGGCGGCGCCGGCCTCGCGCAGCATCCGGATCAGGGCGCGCTGGGTGTTGCCGCGCACGATGGAGTCGTCCACCACGACGAGGCGCTTGCCCTGCACGACGTGCTTGAGGGGGTTCAGCTTCAGCCGGATGCCCAGCTGGCGGATCGTCTGGCTGGGCTGGATGAAGGTGCGCCCCACGTAGGAGTTCTTCACCAGGCCCTGCCCGTAGGGGATGCCCGACTCCTCCGCGTAGCCGATGGCGGCGGGCGTGCCCGACTCCGGGGTGGGGATGACCAGGTCGGCCTCGACGGGGTGCTCGCGGGCCAGGGTGCGGCCCATCTCCACGCGGGCCTCCTGCACGACCTTGCCGTTGATGCTCGTGTCGGGGCGGGCGAGGTAGACGTACTCGAAGACGCAGCCCTTGGGCTTCGCCTCGGCGAAGCGGCTGGAGCGCAGGCCGTCGGCGTCGATGGCGATGAGCTCGCCGGGCTCGACCTCGCGCACGGCGCTGGCGCCGACGATGTCCAGGGCGGCGGTCTCGGAGGCCACCACCCAGCCGCGCTCCAGGCGCCCGAGCACGAGCGGGCGGATGCCCTGCGGGTCGCGCGCGGCGTACAGGGTGCGCTCGTCCATGAAGACCAGGCTGAAGGCGCCCGCGACGTGCGGCAGCACCTCCAGGGCCGTGGCCTCCAGGGTGCGGTCGGGGTCCCCGGCGAACAGCGCGGTGATCAGCGCGGTGTCGGTGGTGTTGCCGCGGGCGATCTCGCTGCCGGAGCCGCGCCGGGACCCGGCGCGCTCGGGGTAGCGCTCGGCGATCAGCTCGCGCAGGCGGTGCGCGTTGGTGAGGTTGCCGTTGTGGGCCAGGGCGACGGTGCCGCCGGCCGTGGCGCCCAGGGTGGGCTGGGCGTTCTGCCAGCCCGCGCCGCCGGCGGTGGAGTAGCGGGTGTGCCCGACGGCGATGTGCCCCTGCAGGGACTCCAGGGCCGCCTCGTCGAAGACCTGCGGCACCAGGCCGGTGTCCTTGAAGACGAGGATCTGCTCGCCGTTGCTCACGGCGATGCCGGCGGCCTCCTGGCCGCGGTGCTGCAGCGCGTACAGGCCGTAGAAGGTGAGCTTGGAGACTTCCTCGCCGGGAGCCCAGACCCCGAAGACGCCGCAGGCGTCCTGGGGACCCTTCTCGCCGGGCATGAGGTCGTGGTTCAGACGTCCGTCACCGCGGGCCACGGTTCGAGTGTGGCACACCCGACGGGCCCGGGCCGCGCGCGGGCGCCGGGCTCAGCGCCGCCCGCGCCGGCGCGCGCGCGGGCCGGAGCGGTCGGCCAGCACCCCCGCCAGCCCGCCCAGCAGGCCCCCCACCAGGCCCAGCACGACGACCAGGTAGCCGAAGAGCACCTGCCGGGTGTAGCCCGCCGGGGGGTCGGTGAGCGCGGTGAGCACCGCGGCCACGACCACGGCGAGCACCACGCCGGTGAGCACGAAGGCGCGGAAGCGCGGGGCGCGCCGCCGCGTCACGCGCACGAGCCCCGGCGGCGCGGGCGCCTCCTCGCGCTGCGCGACCGGCTCGCGCTGCGCGACCGGCTCGCGCTGCCCGGCGGGCTCGCGCTGCGCGGCGGGCTCCTGCTGCGCGGCCTGCTCGCGCTGCGCCACCGGCTCCTGCTGCGCCGGTCGCTGCTGCGCTCCGGGCTCCTGCTCGCTCACGGCCGCCACGGTACGCGGCGCTCAGCCGCCCGCCGCGGGCAGCGGCAGCAGGGCGCCGAGGTCGGCGCGCTCGCCGCTGGCGCGCACCCGCCCGCCGGCGCGGGCGTCGTCGAAGGCCAGGCGGCCGGTGGCCAGCTGCAGCCACGTCACCGGGTCGGTCTCCACCACCGCCGGCGGGGTGCCGCGGGTGTGCCGCGGGCCCTGCACGACCTGCACGGCCGCGAAGGGCGGCACGCGCACCTCCACGCTGCCGCCGGGGTGGCGCGCGGCGAGCTCCTCGAGGGTGAAGCGCACGGCGGCGGCCAGGGCCGGCCGCGCCGGCTGCCCCCCGGCGTCGACGGCGGCCAGGGCCTCGCGCAGCGCGGCGCGGCCCTGCTCGGGGTCGGTGCGGCGGCGCGGTGGCACCGCACCACCGTGCCACCGCGCCGCG
>NZ_JBJLRD010000015.1:0-85950 GCF_050871305.1 Kineococcus gypseus
TCGGGTGTGGGGGAGGAGTGGTGCTGATGGCCGGCCGGCGGGGCCGGCCGCCACCGCCGCGCCACCCCCCCCCCCCCCCCCCCCCCCCCCCCCCCCCCCCCCCCCCGCCTCGACCGCCTCGCGGAAGGCACCGCTGTCGTCGCCCATCCCCACCACCCCGTCGTGACCACCGGCCCCCGCGTGCCGGGGACGGGCCCGACAGTAGTGCGCCGGGCGCACCGACGGGCGTGGAGGTGCGCGGGCGCCGGGGCGCCTCAGCCGACGCGCGCGCGCACGGCCGCCTCGACCGCGGCCAGGTGCGCGTCGTCGTGCACGGCGCGCCCGGTGCCGGCGGGCCAGGGCACGTCCAGCTCCAGCCAGCTCGTGCAGCCTCGGTGCTCCGGCCGGCGCACCAGGCGCACCGGCTCGGGCAGCTCCACCGCGCGCACCACGAGCGCGGTGAGCTGGTGGCGCGGGCGGAAGTCCACGCGCGAGGAGCGCACGGAGGCGGACGTCCACACGTGCAGGTCCTCCAGCTCCTCCACGCGCTCGGGCCGGGCGACGGGCACCACGGCCACGACCTCGGCGCCGGCGCGCACGGTGAGCTCCTCGCCGTCGGCCCCGGCGGCGTCGGCCGCACCCAGGGGCAGCAGGTCGCGGTGCTCGGGGCGCACCGACTCCGCGTGGCTGTGCGCCACGGTGGGGAAGAGCACGAACCGCGAGGCGCCCACGCTGAAGCGCTTCTCGTGGATGCCGCCCTTGCGCAGCAGCAGCGCCTGCCGGCCCTGCAGCAGGGCGTGCGCCACCGCCCCCCACTCCTTCAGGGCGGGGGTGGGACCGGGCGCGGTGGCGGGCTCGCTGCTCACGCCGGGCTCCCTCAGCCGGTGACCAGCTGCAGGCGGCGGGACTGGTCGGAGGCGAACTTGCGCTCGGGGTCGACCGCGTCGCGCACCCGGCGCCAGGCGGGCAGGTCCGGGTACATCCGCGCGAAGCGGTCCGCGGTGGTGCGCGAGTCCTTGGCCAGGTACAGCCGGCCGCCGGCGTCCAGCACCATCTCGTCGAGCCGGTCGCACAGGCGGTCCAGGCCGGGCTTGACCGGCAGGTCCACCGCGAGCGTCCAGCCCTTGCGCGGGAACGACAGCGGCGCGTCGTTGCCCTCGCCGAAGCGCTTGAGGACGTTCAGGGCGGAGATGTGCCCGGACTCGACGATGGCCTCCATGCTGGCCCTGAGGACGTCGGTGCGGTCCATCGGCACGACGAACTGGTACTGCAGGAAGCCGTGCGGGCCGTAGGCGCGGTTCCAGTCCGCGAACAGGTCGAGCAGGTGGTAGAACTGCGTGATGTTCTGCACCACGCCCTGCTGGGTGTGGGCCTTGCGGTAGTAGAACTCGTTGAGCGCCTTCGCCGTGAAGCGGTTGAGCATCCCCGGCGGGAAGAGGTCCGGGAACTTCGCGTACTGCGGGGCGTCGAACTTCAGCGGGTCCTTGCGCAGCTTCGCCGGCAGGTCCTCCAGCTTCGCGGAGGAGCCGCGCAGCAGGAAGCCGCGGCCCATGTGCTCGCCCTTGGTGACGGAGTCGAACCACGTCTTGGAGTACGTGTAGTTCTCGTCGTTCCTCGTCAGCCGCTCGAGCATCTCGTCGAAGTCGGGGGCCTGCTCGACGTCGGCGAGGAAGTAGGAGGTCTCCACCCGGTCCAGGCGGATCCTGGCGCGCAGCACGACGCCGGTCAGGCCCATGCCGCCGGTGGTGGCCAGGAACAGCTCGCGCTCGGGGCCGTCCGGGGTGAGGGTGCGCACCTGGCCGTCGGCGGTGAGCAGGTCCAGGGAGAGCACGTGGCGGGTGAAGGTGCCCTGCGTGTGGTGGTTGCCGCCGTGGATGTCGGCACCGATGGCGCCGCCGACGGTGACCTGGCGGGTGCCCGGCAGCACCGGCACCCACAGCCCGTGCGGCACGACCGCGCGCAGCAGCTTGTCCAGGGACACCCCGGCGTCGACGTCGGCCACGGCGGCGTCGACGTCGATGTCGTGGATGCGGTCCAGGGCCGTCATGTCGATCACCAGGCCGCCGGCGTTCTGGGCGGGGTCGCCGTAGCTGCGGCCCAGGCCGCGCGCGATGACGCCGCGCGGGCCGGCGGTGCGCACGGCCTCGGCGATCACGTCGAGGTCGGCGGTGCGCAGCACCGTCGCGGTCGTCGGCGCCGTGCGGCCCCAGCCGGTCAGGCGGGCGCTCGCGCGCGAGGCGCCCCCCGCCGTCGCGTCGGCCGGGCGGTCCAGCACGGTCTTCAGGCCAGGGATGCTCACCACGGGCCCGAGCCTAACCCGCGGCCGCGACACGGCCCGCGGCGCCGGGGACGGGCCGGCGCCGGGGACGGGCCGGCGCCGGGGACGGGCCGGTGCACCGGGCGGGTGCGCCGGGCGGGTGCGCCGGGCGGGTGGCGCGGGTGCGCCGTGCGGGTGACGCCGGCGCCCGGCGCTCCAGCCGGCCGGCCGGGGCGCCGAGACCGCCGGGGTGATCCAGGAGCGCGGGACGTCCCCGTGGTGGCTGCACGCCGTCGCGGTGGCGGCGGTGCTGGCCGTGCCGCTGTCCGCCGTCCCCGACCCGGCCTCGACGGCCGGCTCGCTGGCCTACCTCGTGCCGGTGGTGCTGGCGGTGGCGCTGACCGCCCTGGCGGTGCCCCGGGTGCCGCGCGAGCGGCGCGGGCCCTGGCGCTGGCTGCTGACCGCGCAGGTGCTGTTCCTGACCGGCGAGGCGACCCTGACGGTGCTGAACCTGCTGGGCAACGACTCCTGGCCCACGCCGGCCGACGCGGCCTACCTGCTGGCGTACGTGCCGGTGGCGATCGGCCTGCTGGGCCTGAACCGCCAGCGCGCCCGGCGCTCGCACCGCGGCAGCCTGCTCGACGCCGCGGTGCTCACCCTCAGCGCCGGCACCCTCTTCGGCGTCTTCGTCGTGCTGCCGCTGGCCGCCGACAGCACCCAGGGGGCGCTGGCGCGCACCACCAGCGTGGCCTACCCCGTGGCGGACGTGCTGGTGGTGCACCTGCTGGCGCGCATGGTCACCGGACCCGGCGCGCGCACCCGCGCCTACTGGCTGCTGGTGGCCGGTGTCACCGCCACGGTGGCCGCCGACGTGGCCTGGACGGTGCTGCAGTACCGCACCGGCGGCGACACGGCCCCGCGCTGGGTCAACGTGCTGTGGCTGTCGTACTACCTGAGCATCGCCCTGGCCGCCTGCCAGGCGTCGGCGCCGGCGCTGGCGGAGAAGAAGCCCGCCCGGGCCGAGGGGCTGACCCCGGTGCGCCTGGCCGTCCTGGCCCTGGCCGCCGCGCTGCCCTCGGCGGTGCTGGTGGTGCTCGACCTCACCCGCGGGCCCACCGCGGTGGCGTGGCTGGGGCTGGGCTCGGTGCTGCTGGTGGGCCTGGTGGTGGCCCGCGTCTGGGACCTGCTGCAGCAGGTGCGCAGCCAGGCGGTGCAGCTGGCCGCGCTGGCCCGCACCGACCCGCTCACCGGCGCGGCCAACCGCCGCACCTGGGACCACGAGCTGTCCGGCGCCTGCGCGCGGGCGCGCGCCGGGGGCACCTCGTTCGTCGTGGCGCTGCTGGACCTGGACCACTTCAAGACCTACAACGACACCCGCGGGCACCAGGCCGGCGACGAGCTGCTCAAGGCCGCCACCGCCGCCTGGAGCGAGGTCCTCGGCGACGAGGGGTTCCTGGCCCGCTGGGGCGGGGAGGAGTTCGCCGTCCTGCTGCCGTGCGGCACCGACCCCGCCGCCGCCCTGGCGCGCGCGGACCGCTTGCGCGCCGTCGTGCCCGACGGGCAGTCCTGCTCGGTGGGCGCCGCGGTGTGGGACGGGCGCGAGGAGCCGGCGGCCCTGCTGCGCCGCGCCGACGAGGCGCTCTACGCGGCCAAGACCGCCGGGCGCGACCGGACGGTCACCGCCCCCGCCGGCACCGGCGTCACCACGGGCAGCACCGCCACCGCGGCCGGGCCGGGCGGGCGGGCCCCGGCGGGCGGGGCGGCGGCGGTGGCAGACTCGCGGGCGTGAGCACCACCTCCGCCCCCGCCGGCCGCAGCCGCCACGACGTGGCCCGCCTGGTCGACCACACCCTGCTCAAGCCCGAGGCGACCCGCGCGGACGTCCTCGCGCTGTGCGCCGACGCCCGCGAGCTGGGCGTGCTGGCGATCTGCGTGTCGCCGACCATGCTCTCCGTCGCGCGCGGCGAGGCCGTCGAGGGCCTCGTCGTCGCCACCGTCTGCGGCTTCCCCTCCGGCAAGCACACCAGCGCCGTCAAGGCCGCCGAGGCCGAGGCCGCCGTGCGCGACGGCGCCGACGAGGTCGACGTGGTCGTCGACGTCGGCGCCGCGCTGGCCGGCGAGTTCGACGCCGTGCGCGCCGACATCGCCGCCGTGCGCGCCGCCGTGCCCGCCCCCGGCGTGCTGAAGGTCATCGTGGAGTCCGCGGCGCTGCCCGACGACGTGCTCGTCGAGGTGTGCCGCGCCGCGGAGGCCGCCGGCGCCGACTTCGTGAAGACCTCCACCGGCTTCCACGCCACCGGCGGCGCCACCCTGCACGCCGTGCAGCTCATGGCCGCCACCGTCGGCGGGCGCCTGGGCGTCAAGGCCAGCGGCGGCATCCGCGACACCACCACCGCCCTGGCGATGCTCGACGCGGGCGCCACCCGGCTGGGACTCTCGGGCACGGCCGCCGTCCTGGCGGGCCTGGACGGCTGAGGGGACGGGCGCGGTGGGCGGGGACGTGGACGGCGGGGACATGCGCGGCGAGGACGTGAGCGGCGAGGACGTGAGCGGCGAGGACGTGCGGGCGGCTGACGCGGAGCACGGGGACGCGGTCCCCGGGGGCGGCGACGGCGGCATCGAGTGCTGGCTGACCGACATGGACGGCGTGCTCGTCCACGAGGAGCGGGCCCTGCCCGGCGCGCCGGAGTTCCTGCAGCGCCTGGCCGACAGCGGCCGGCGCTTCCTGGTGCTGACGAACAACTCGATCTTCACCCCGCGCGACCTGGCCGCGCGCCTGGCGCGCAGCGGCATCACCGTGCCGGAGGAGTGCATCTGGACGTCGGCGCTGGCCACCGCGGACTTCCTGGCGCGGCAGATGCCGAACGGGTCGGCGTACGTCATCGGCGAGTCGGGCCTGACCACGGCGCTGCACGAGGCGGGGTTCATCCTCACCGACACCGCCCCCGACTACGTGGTGCTCGGCGAGACGCGCACCTACTCGTTCGAGGCGATCACCCGGGCGATCCGCCTCATCGAGGGCGGGGCGCGCTTCATCGCCACGAACCCGGACGCCACCGGCCCGTCGGCCGAGGGGCCGCTGCCGGCCACCGGTTCGGTGGCCGCGCTCATCACCCGGGCCACCGGCGCCGAGCCGTACTTCGTCGGCAAGCCGAACCCCATGATGTTCCGCTCGGCGATGAACCGGATCTCCGCGCACTCGGAGACCACGGCGATGGTCGGCGACCGCATGGACACCGACGTCGTCGCCGGCATCGAGGCGGGCCTGCGCACCTACCTGGTGCTCACCGGTTCCACCCGGGCCGAGCAGGTGGAGCGCTTCCCGTTCCGCCCGCACCGCGTCGTGGACTCCGTGGGCGACCTGGTGCCGCTGGTCTGAGACCGCCGCCCGCCGGCCGGGACAGGTGGTCCCGGCCGGCGGGTTCAGCCGGCGGGTTCAGCCGGTGGCGCCCAGCACGTGCGCCATGACGCGCGCGCCGCGCGCCTCGGAGGTGCGGCTCTGGCGCTCCAGGCTGCGGGCAAGCAGCAGGTGCGCGTAGCCGTCGGAGGGGGCGCGGCGCACCAGCTCGCGTGCCTGCTCCTCGGCCTTGCGCAGCATCGCGGCGCCGAAGTAGGAGCGCGCCAGCAGTTCGCGCAGGGCCCGGTCGTCCGGGTTGCGCTCCAGGAGGGGTTCGAGGGCGGCGACCGCGTCGGTGTAGCGACGTTCGTCGAACGCCGC
This sequence comes from Kineococcus gypseus, assembly GCF_050871305.1. NCBI lineage: Bacteria > Bacillati > Actinomycetota > Actinomycetes > Kineosporiales > Kineosporiaceae > Kineococcus > Kineococcus gypseus. Next base: position 5,955 of record NZ_JBJLRD010000015.1, read on the forward strand.
GCGGGCGAGTTCGAAGCTGAGCAGGTCGACGATCACACCGTCCTCAACCCCGGCCGGGGGCGGGCGATTCCGCCGCACGGGTCCACCCGGGTGGGCAACCTCAAGGCCGCGGCAGGGTGGGCCGATGCCGCCACCGTGACGAGCACCAGGGCCCGCGCGCTGCGCGCCGCCGCCGAGGCCGTGCTGCCCAGCGGGCGCAGCCTGCCGGGCCCGGTGTGGCAGCGCCGGCACCGCGCCATCGTGCTCGTCGCCGCGCTGCAGGCGCTGGCGCTGCTGCCGCTGGGCCTGGCGCTGGGGCACGGCGCCGCGCACGTGCTGGCCCTGGTGGGGGCGGTGCTGCTGCCGCTGGCGGCCGCGCTGCCGCGCCGGTGGGGCCGGGCGGTGACCTCCGCGGCGGCCACGGCCAGCCTGTTCACCGCCTCCGCGGTCCTCGTGCAGCTCACCGGCGGGCTCACCGAGTCGCACTTCCACTTCTTCGTCATGGTGGGCGTCGCCGCGCTCTACCAGGACTGGGTGCCCTTCGGGGTGGGGCTGGGCATCGTCGTGGTGCACCACGGCGCGCTCGGCACCGTGTTCCCCCACAGCGTCTACGGCCACCACGAGGCGGTGCGGAACCCCTGGCGCTGGATGCTCGTGCACGCCGGTTTCGTGCTCGCGGCGAGCTGCGCGCACCTGGCCTCCTGGCGGCTGAACGAGCAGCAGGTCCTGCACGACGCCCTCACGGGGCTGGCCAACCGCACCCAGCTCGGCGAGGTCCTCGACCGCGCACTGGGCGACGGCGACGGCACCGCCGTGGTGCTGCTGGACCTCGACGGTTTCAAGGCCGTCAACGACGCCCGCGGCACCCGCGCCGGCGACGAGGCGCTGCGCGTGCTGGCGCAGCGGCTGCGCGCCGGCGCCCGGGCCGGCGACCGCGTCGCGCGCCTGGAGGGCGACGAGTTCGCCGTCGTGCTGGCCGGCGCGAGCGGGGAAGAGGCCGCGCGCGCCGCCGAGCGCTTCCTCGCCGCGGTGCGCGAGCCGATCGCCGCCGGCGGTCAGCAGGTGCACCTGCAGGCCAGCGCGGGCGTGGCCGACTCCACCACCCTGGACGGCACCTGCCCCGAGGACGCCACCGAGCAGCTGCTGCGCAACGCCGGCCTGGCCGTGCAGCAGGCCAAGGCGCGCGGCGGCGACCGCGCCGTCACCTACGCCGAGGCGATGGGCCAGGCCGCCTCCGAGCGCGCCCACCTGCTGGAGGACCTGCAGGGCGTCGTCGAGCGCGGCGAGCTGGAGGTGCACTACCAGGCCACCGTGGAGCTGGACGGCGGCGCGACGGAGGGTTTCGAGGCGCTGCTGCGCTGGCGTCACCCGCGGCGCGGCATGGTCCCGCCGCTGGAGTTCGTGCCGCTGGCCGAGAGCAGCGGGCACATCACGGCGATCGGCGCGTGGGTGCTGCGCACCGCCACCGCGCAGGCGGCGCGGTGGTCGCGCCTGCGCGGGCACCCGGTCACCATCGGCGTGAACCTCTCGGCCGTGCAGCTGGCCGACGACGCCGTGCTCGACGTCGTCGCCGGGGCGCTGCGCGACTCGGGCCTGCCGCCGCAGCAGCTCACGCTGGAGATCACCGAGAGCCTGCTGGTGGACGACTTCACGGGCACCGCCACGCGCCTGGAGCGGCTGCGCGACCTGGGCGTGCAGATCGCCATCGACGACTTCGGCACCGGCTACTCCAGCCTGTCGTACCTGCGGCGCCTGCCCGTGGACATCGTCAAGATCGACCGCTCCTTCGTCAGCGACCTCGCCGGCGGCGGCGCCGCCACCACGCTGGTGGCCACCATCGTGGAACTGGCCCGCAGCCTGGGCCTGGACGTCATCGCCGAGGGCGTGGAGACCGAGCAGCAGGCCGGGGCGCTGCGCGCGCTGAACTGCGGCCTGGCCCAGGGCTACCTGTACGCGCGGCCGCTGAGCGCGGCGCAGATCGCGATGCCGGCGGCCGCGAGCGCCGCGGCGGGCTGAGCGCGGGCTCGCCCCGCGCCCGGCGGTGGGGCCGCCGGGCTGCACGGCGTTGACGTCCCCCCGCTCGTAGTGTCCAATCAGTCACATGCGTTCCGGAGCGACCCCGTGAGGTCCACCGCCGAGTCCCAGCGTCCCCGCGTGACCGCCAGCGCCGTGCGGGTCTTCGCCCGCACCGGCTACCACGCGACACCGGTGACCGCGGTGGCCGCCGACGCCGGCATCTCCCCGGCGTACGTCTTCCGGCTCTTCACCGACAAGCTCGGGCTGTTCGTGGCCGCGCTGGACCACTGCTTCGAGCGCGTGCGCGGGGCCCTGGACGCCGGCGCCGACCGGGCCGCGGGCACCTCCCCCGAGGAGGTGCTGGAGGCGATGGGCGTGGCGTACGCCGAGCTGATCGCCGACCGGGACCTGCTCATGCTGCAGGTGCACGCGCAGAGCGCGTGCGACGTGCCGGAGGTGCGCGAGGCGCTGCAGCGCGGGCTGTCCTCGGTGGTGCGGCTGGTGCAGGGGCGCAGCGGCGCCGGGGACGCGGACGTGCAGCGCTTCACCGCCTACGGCCAGCTGTGCCACCTCATCGTCACCCTGGACCTGGACGCGGTGGACGCGTCGTGGGCGAGCGCGCTGACGACCGGCATGACCCACGTGCCCTCCCCCGCCTGAACGGGCCCGGCGACGACGGGCCGGGCGACGACGGGCCGGGCGACGCGGCGCGGGACGGGCGCGGCGGGCCCGCCCTCAGGACGGGCGGGCCCCGCGGGTGCCGTCGGCGGCCTCCTCGACCATCCGGGTCGCCAGGTCCTCGCCGTAGCGCACGCGCACGCGCTCGCGCACCTCGGCGTCGTCGCGCGGCACCGGCTCCAGGAACACCTCGGCGACGTCGGGGAAGCGCTCGCGCACGCTGCGGCCGATGCGCACCGCGGCCCGCTCCACCTCGGTGCTGCTCAGCTCGTCGACCAGGTCCAGGCGCGCGCACACCAGCACCTGGTCGGTGCCCAGCTGCACGGTCAGCAGGTCCACCACCGCCTCGACCTCGGGCTCGTCGCCGAGCTGGACGAGGACCGCGCGCACCAGCCGCGGGTCGGCCTGCACCCCGGTGAGCAGGCGCATGTTCGTGCGCCCCAGCCGCACCGCGATGAGCGCCAGCAGCAGCGCGATGCACAGGCTGGCGATGCCGTCGTAGACGCCCGAGCCGGTGACCTGGTGCAGCGCGGTCCCGGCGGCGGCCAGCAGCAGGCCGATGAGCGCGGCGCTGTCCTCGAACACCACGGTCGTCGCCGTGGGGTCGTCGCTGGTGCGCAGGAACCGGCGGAAGCTCTGGCGGTTCGCGCGCGCCTCCCCGCGGGTCTGCTTCAGGCCCTTCAGCAGCGAGGAACCCTCCAGCACGAAGGCGACGGCCAGCACGACGTAGGAGACCAGCGGGCTCTCCAGCTCGTGCGACTCCGACGTCAGCGCCTCCACGCCCTCGAAGGCGGAGTACAGGGCCCCGGTGACGAAGATCGAACCGGCGGCGACCAGGGCCCAGAAGTAGCGGGCGCGGCCGTAACCCAGCGGGTGCTCGCGGTCGGCCGGGCGCGCGCTGGTGCGCAGGGCCGTCAGCAGGAACACCTCGTTGACGGTGTCGGCCACGGAGTGGGCGGTCTCGGCGGCCATGGCGGCCGAGCCGGTGACGACCGCCGCGACGCCCTTGGCGACGGCGATCAGGGCGTTGGCGCCCAGGGCGACGAGGACGGTGGCGGTGCTCTCCCCGCCGCCCGGTCCTTCGCGCTGCACGGTCCCCTGGGCTGCGTCGGTGGCCACGGTGGGAACGCTAGGGCCGTGCGCCGGATCACGCGCGCGGGCGACCGCCGCGGCGTCAGCCCCGGGCCGCCGCCTCGGCGCGGTGCAGCCAGTCGACGAGCAGGCCCCTCTCGGCGGCGTTGAGCCCGGGCAGTTCGGGTGCCATGGCGCGGAAGGCGACGACCGCGGCGGCACCGGCCTGCTCGGCGGGAGCGGGTGCACCGGCCGAGCCGGCGTCCTCGACGAGCACGGCGGCCACCACGGCGTCCCACATCGAGGTGACCAGCCCGGGGTCCCGCTCGTCGGCGGGGGTCGCCAGCAGGGTCTGGACGACGCCGGTGCCCGCGGCCTGCAGCAGGTCGACGCAGCGCCGCTCCGGCACGCGCAGGCGCCCGGTCAGCGCCACGCGGTGGACCCGCGCCCGCAGCACCTCCAGGCCCGCCCGCGCCGCTCTGGAGCGCAGCACCCGCGCCGGGTCGCCGAGGAGCCGGAACACCTCCGGGTTGGCCACGCCGAAGTCCACCTGCGCGCAGAAGGCCGCGCGCAGGTCCTCCAGCGGGTCGGCACCGCGCCCGGCCTCGTCCCGCGCCGCACGGGCCTTGGTGGCCACGAACTCCTCCGCGGCCCGCTCGGCGACGGCGTCGAGCAGCCCGTCCTTGTCCCCGAAGACCCGGTAGATCATCGGCGCCTGCACGCCCGCCGCGGCGGCCACCGCCCGGGTGGTCACCGCCGCCGGCCCCTCCCGCCCCAGCAGGTCGGCCGCCACGTCGACGAGCCGGTCGCGCGCGGCGTCCCTGCCGGCGTGCGCACCGCGCGGCTCGTGCCGACCTGCCCCGACCACCATGTTGCCAATGGTAGCAAGCGGGTGGTACCACTGTATTTCCATCGATTCGTCAATCCCGCTACCAACGTTAGCGAGGCTGTGGTGATCATCATCACCGGTGCCACGGGCGCCCTCAACGGCGCCACCACCGAGCACCTGCTCCACCGCTTCCCCGCCGAGGAACTGGTCGTCGTCGCCCGCGACCCCGCCGGGGCCGAGCGCTTCGCCCGGCGGGGCGTCGCCGTGCGCCACGGCGACTACGCCGAGCCCGACACCCTCGTGCCCGCCTTCACCGGGGCCGACCAGCTGCTGCTGGTCTCCTCCAACGACCCGTCCGCCGACGCCGTCGCCCTGCACACCGCCGCCGTGGACGCCGCGGTGCGGGCGGGCGTCGGGCACGTGCTGTACACCAGCCACCAGGGCGCCTCGCCCGGGACGCCCTTCGGCCCCGGCCGCGACCACGCCGCCACCGAGGTCGCGCTGGAGCGGTCCGGCCTGCCGTGGACGTCGCTGCGCAACGGCTTCTACGCCCACAGCCTCGCCTGGCTCGCCGGCGACTGGCGCTCCACCGGAGCCGTCACGGTGCCCGCGGACGGGCCGGTGTCCTGGACCGCGCGCGAGGACGCCGCCGAGGCGGCGGCGGTCGTCATCGCCCGGCTCGCCGCGGGCGAGGGCGGCCTCGAGGGTCCGCTGACGCTCACCGCCGGCGAAGCCCCCACCTTCGCCGACCTCGCCGACCTCCTCTCCGAGGCCACCGGCCGGCGCGTCGAGCGCGTCCTGGTCGACCCCGAGGAGTGGCTCGCCGCCCAGGTGGGCGCAGGACGCCCCGAGGCGGTAGCGCGCTTCGTCCTGGGCATGCACCGGGCCGCCGCCGAGGGTTTCTTCGCCGGGACGTCGCCCCTGCTCGCCGACCTGCTGGAGCGCCGACCGGCCACGGCCCTGGACGCCCTGACGGCGCCCCCGCCGCACTGAGGCGCGCAGGCGTCGAGGCAGCGAGCACGGCCGGCGGTCAGCCGGGAACCTCGGCGGGCGCGCAGCGCTGCCTCACGCCTCGAGCCCGGTCGTCGGGGTGGTGGCGGGCGGTTCCCCGGCGGTCCTCCGCGCCCTCGTCGGCACGGTGCGCGCACGCCGACGCTCCCCGCGCACCTCGGGGCGAGGGTCCCGCTCCGAACTGCGTCGACCGACCGGTGCGCCACCACCCCGGGCGCCGTCACACCGCCCGGGCGGCGACGGCCGCGTGGGGACGCCGCTCGCCCTCCTGCCCGCGCTGCAGGCGTTCCACCTCCGCGAAACCGGCCGAGGCCAGCCACCGCGCCGCCTCGTCGACGGGCCATCGGTACGCCGTGGTGACCCGGTGCTCGAACGGCTCGCACACCGGCCCGTCGAAGAACCCGAGGACCAGAACCCCACCCGGGGCCAGCAGCCGGCGGATGCCGGTCAGGACGCCGCTGACCCGCTCGGGTTCGAGGTGGATGAGCGAGTACCACGCCAGGACGCCCGCCACCGAGCCGTCCGGGCGGTCCACGTCCGTCAGGGACCCCACCTCGAAGCGCGCGTCCGGGTGGGCCCGGCGCGCGTGCTCGATGAACTCGGGCACCAGGTCGACGCCCGTGACGTCCGCGCCCGTCGAGCGCAGGAGACCCGTCAGGTGACCCGGGCCGCACCCGAGGTCCAGCACCGCACCGCTCACCCGCCCGAGGTGCTCCGCGATCAGCCGCCGGTCGTCCCGGTGCACGACGTCCACGGACCCCAGCAGGTCGATGTACGGGCCGGCGAGCGAGGAGCAGGCCCGCCGGACGCTCGAGGAGCTCACGGACCACGACGGTACGCACGCGGCTCGCACCCCCTGCACCCCCTCGGGGGGTCAAGCCGTCGTGCCCCCGTGCCGATGGACGCTCCTGTGAGATCGCCGTCCCCCCTGCTGCCCGCCCGGGGGTCCACCGGGCGGGGCACCGGCGCTCCCAGCGCGATCGTGCTCGAGGCCGAGCGCCTCGCGGCGCTGCACGCCTACGACGTGCTGGACGCGCCGGCCGCCACCGAGCTCGACGACGTGGTGCGCGCCGCGGCGATGGTCGCGGGCGTCCCCCACGCGACGCTGAACCTGATCGACGCGGACCGGCAGTGCCAGCTGACCACCGTGGGTTTCGAGGGCGCGGACTCCGCGCGCGAGGACTCGATGTGCGCGCTGCACTTCGCCGACGGGCAGGTGGTGCACGCGCGCGACGCCGCCCTCGACGAGCGCTACCGGACCAACCCCTGGGTCGACGGCCGGCTGGGGCGGGTGCGCCTGTACGCCTCCGCGCCCCTGCTCAGCCCGGACGGGCACGCCCTGGGCAGCCTGTGCGTCTTCGACACCGCGCCGGGGGAGCTCTCGCAGGCGCAGCTGGACGCGCTGGAGGGGCTGGCGCGGGTGGTGGTGGCCCTCTTCGAGCGCAGCCGCCAGGCCCGGGCCGCCGAGGACCACGCCGCGCGGGCGCGCGAGCACGCCGCCGAGGTCCAGCGCCTGGCCGAGCGCGACGCCGAGCTGCGCTCGGTGCTGGCCGCCTCCGAGCAGCGCTTCCGCACCGCCTTCGACACCGCCCCGGTGGGCATGCTGATCGTCGGGCTCGGTGGGCGCGACGCGGGCCGCGTCCTGCAGGTGAACTCCACGCTGTGCGCGTTCACCGGCCTGAGCGCCGCGCAGCTGCTGACCCGCGAGGTGCACGACCTCGCGCACCCGGACGACCGGGTGCACTCCGCGCTCGCCCTCGCGCCCTTCCTCCTGGGCGAGCGCGCCCACGGGCAGGTCGAGCAGCGCTACCGCCACGCCGACGGCAGCGTGCGCTGGGGCCTGCTGACGGCGACCGCCATGAACGCCGCGGTGCCCGGACCCCCGGCGCCCGGCGAACGGGGCGAACCCGGCGAACCGGGCGAAACCGGCCGCGCGGAGAGCGAGCCGCAGCTGCTGTGCCTGATCGAGGACGTCACCGCTCGCCGCGCGGCCGAGGACGCGCTGCGCCACCAGGCGCTGCACGACGCGCTGACCGGGCTGCCCAACCGCACCCTGCTGCACGACCGCCTGGCCCACGCCCTGGCCGCCGCCGGGCGCAGCGGCGCCGGGGTGGGCGTGCTGTTCTGCGACCTGGACGGCTTCAAGGCCGTCAACGACTCCGCCGGGCACGCCGCCGGCGACGAGCTGCTGCGCGAGGTGGCCTCCCGCTTCTCCGCGTGCCTGCGCCCGACGGACACCCTGGCCCGCCTGGGCGGTGACGAGTTCGCCGCCGTCTGCCCCGGCACCACCCGCGGCGAGGACCTGCGAGCCATCGCCGAGCGCCTGCTGGGCGCCCTGCGCGAGCCGGTCACCACCACCGCGGGCACCTTCACCGTCGGCGTCAGCATCGGCACCCACCTGGCTCGCCCCGACCTGGCCCGGCGCACGGCCGGCGGCTGCGGCGACGGTGGCCCGGGCGCGGTCGAGCACGCCCTGGCCCGCGCCGACGGCGCGATGTACGAGGCCAAGCGCGCCGGCAGGAACCGCGTCCACCCGGCTGGCGAGGGCGTCGCCGCCAGCACCTTGCCTTCCTAACTTAGAAGGGCAATGCTGAGGGGGTGCCCGGCGCCCTCACCTTCGACCTGCACCTGCTGACCGCGCGCCTGGACCGCGCGGCCGACCGCATCCTGCGCGCGGAGCTGGACCTGCCCTACCGCCGGTTCCTGGCGCTGCTGCTCGTCGGCGAGGGCGCGCCGACCCAGCGGGTGCTGGCCGAGCGCCTGGGCATCACCGAACCCTCGACCAGCCGCATGGTCGCCGTCCTCACCGGGGCGGGGCTGCTCGAGGCCACCGCCGAGGCGGGCGGCGGCAACCGCCGGCGCCTCGCGCTGACGGCGGCGGGGCGCGAGCGCGTCGAGGCCTGCCGGCAGCTGCTGGAGACCCGCTTCGCCGACCTCGTCGCCGTCAGCGGCGTCCCCTACGCCGAGTACGCCGCGCACACCCGGCGGCTGCTGGCCGCCCTGGACGGCTCCCTCGACGACTCCCTCGACGACTCCCCCGACGACTCCCCCGACGGCGCCCCCGCACCGCTCCCCGCACACACCGAGCAGGAGGCACCGCTGTGACCGGATGGACCCCGCTGCTGGCCGCCCACGCCGCCAGCGCCCTGATCTGCCTGGGCCTGGGTGCGCACGTCCTGCTGCGCCGCACCAAGGGAGACGGCGCCCACCGCGCGGCCGGCTGGTGCTGGGTGAGCGGCATGACCTTCGTCGCCACCAGCTCCTTCGCCATCCGCGACCTGCGCGACGGCCGGCTGAGCCTGCTGCACGTGCTGTCGGTCGTGACGCTGGTCAGCCTCGTCCTGGGCGTGCGCGCCGCGCGCCGCCACGACGTGGCGGGGCACCGGGCGAACATGCGCGGCAGCTACCTCGGGCTCGTGGGCGCCTTCCTCGGGGCGGTCGCCGTGCCCGACCGGACCATCCCCACCTTCGTCGTCACCCAGCCGCTGGGCGCGCTGGCCGCGGCCACCGCCACCGCCGCCACCACCGCGGGGCTCGCCGTCCTCTCCCGCTGGATCGGCCGGTACCGCCCCGGCAGCCGGACGCTCCCCGGCGCACCGGCCGCCGTCCGCGCCGGTGCGCGGGACGACCCCCGGGAGGGGGTGGAACGCGTCGGCCGGTGAACCGCGGCGCCAGATCCTCTGGTGCGCGGCCGGCGCGATCGGGTCGACGGTGCGGGACTGCCTCGACCTGTTGCCGTCGCCGTTGACGGAACTGCTCGAGGCCGCTCGCGCGGGGCGCTGAACCCCGCTGCGCCGGCGCGCACGCGGTACCACGCGCACGGGTGGAAGTGCGGAACCCGCTCTCCCCCACCGCGTGTCACGACTCCACGTCACAACTGCTCAGCACAGGGTGATGAGTTGTGCGGTCGGTGCTGTGCGGCGACGCGCGGGAACCCCCGGTCGAGGCCCACGACGGCCGGTGGACCGCGTTCCACGGCCGGGGGCGCCGTGCCGGGACGGGTGAACGCCGGAGCAACGGCGACCGTTCGACCCCCCAGCGTGCGTCCACAGCGACCGTCTGTGATATCCCTGGGGATCTCACAGGCAGTTCCGTGCCGAGCCACACCTGGCACCTGGAATCCGGCGTGGATCGCCGTTCCCGGCCGCTAGGCTCGGCGCCGCCGACGATCACCGCTCCTCCGATCGAGGCGTCCCTCGGCTGCGTACAGCCCAGCGCGCCGCCCTGTTCGATCGACCGCGGGAGGACCGCCCAGTCATGACCGCCTCCGCCGCACGCCCGGCTGCCGGCTCGTCGCGCTTCGCCCACCTCGACGCCCTGCGCGCCCTGGCCGTCCTCCTCGTCGTCCTGGCGCACGCCGGCCTCGGTCACGTCGTGCCCGGAGGGGTCGGCGTCACCATCTTCTTCTCGATCTCCGGGTTCATCATCACCTGGCTGCTGCTGCGCGAGCGGGCGGCGACCGGTTCGTTCAGCGCCCGGCTGTTCTTCGCCCGCCGCGCCCTGAAGATCCTGCCCCCGTTCGCGGTGGTGATCGCGCTGCCGAGCGCGGTGTACGCGCTGGCCGGTGGACGGGTCGACGGCTCGACCGCCCTGGCGCAGCTGCTGTTCGTCTACAACTGGGCGCGCACGGGCCTCGACGCCGGCGGCGACATCCTCGCCGGGACCGGCGTGGTGTGGAGCCTGGCCATCGAGGAGCAGTTCTACGTGGTGCTCGCGGCCTTCTGGCTGCTCGCGCACCGGGCCCGCCGCCACGTCGCCGTCCTGACCGCGACGGCGCTGGCCGCCACCGCGTACTCCCTCGCCGCGAAGGTGGTCCTGGCGCTGCAGGCGGACACCGCCAACCGCATCTACTACGGCTCGGACACCCGCACGGACGGGCTCGCGCTGGGCATCCTCGCCGCGGTCCTGCACCACCGCCTCACCTCCGACGCCACGAGCCTGCCGCGGGTGCGCCGCGCGCTCGGCCACGACGCCACGCTGCTGTTCGCGGGCGCGCTGCTGGTGGTGAGCATCGTCGTGCGCGACCCGCTGTTCCGCGACACCCTGCGGTTCACGTTCCAGAGCGTCGCCACCTGCCTGGTGATCCTGTACGGGCTCTCCGACGGCCGCGGCCCGTGCCGCCGGTTGCTCGACACCGTCGCCGCCGCGCGGGGCGTGCGGGTCGTCGGCCAGGCCAGCTACAGCATCTACCTGGTGCACCTGGTGCTGATCTCCGCGGCGGCCGGGCTCCTGACCGGCCTGCCGCGGCCCGTCTCCACCGCCGTCCTCGTCGTCCTCACCACGGGTGCCGGCACCGCCCTGTGGCGGCTGCTGGAGGTGCCCCTCGACCCGGTGCGCGCGCGGCTGCGGCCGGTGCCGCACGGGGCGGCGGACAGGACCGCCCCGGCCGTGCCCGTCCCCGCTCGTGCGGGCACCGGGGCCACCGCTGCGGCCGGGTCGCCGGGCGCCGGCACCCACCCCCGCGTGATCACCCTCCCCGACTCCGGCTCGGTGCGCCCCGGGGCACGGCAGTCGCGTTGAGCCTCCCCCACCGCTGCGGGGACCGGGGCGGCGAACCGTTCCTCGAGGAGTTGCTCGGCACGCGTCGTCGTGCTCGACGAGGAACTCGCTCGGCCGCTCCAGGGGCCCCGCCGCGTCCTCACCGCGACCGGCAGTCCTCGAAGGTGCTCAGCGCGGCCACGTCCGGGCAGTGCAGGTGCTCCCACCGCTCGGAGCCGAACGAGTCGTCGGTGGCGTCGACGAAGACCTCCACACCGGCGCCGCCGGGCAGCGCCCGGTAGTACGTCCTGACCGGATCGCCCTCCGTGGTCAAGGTCGTCACGCGCACCTCCACCCCCTCGCGCCGGGCACCCGGGCTCGTCAGGCACTCCTGCAGCGGAGGCGGTTCCCGGCCCTGCGGCACGTGCACCGGCGGGCACGTGCGGTACGGGTCGCGCTCGGTGAAGGCCCGTGGCGCCCGGCCGGCGGCGGTCAGCTGCCAGAGCACCCACGCCGACACGAGGACGGCGGAGGTCAGCAGCGCCACCGCGAGCACCGCCGCGGTCGAGGGCGCCGGGCGCGGGGACGGTGCGCGCACCGCTGCGGGTTCCACCTGCGCACGGTGACGCACCGGAGCACCGCCGCGCCAGCGTGGCGCGCACCCCGCCCGCGCAGGCGCGCGGCACTCGCGCACCGGGCACCACCGCGGGCACGTCACACTGGTGCCGTGGCGAGGCAACCCTGGTGGCGGGCGACGAAGACGCTGGAGCAGTCCAAGCGGTCCGGGCTGCTCTACGCGGCCGTGGCCGTGCTGGCGTGGACCCTGGGGTACGACGACACCAGCCCCTTCGTCTGGTTCGTCAAGGTCCTCTTCACGGTCGTGGCGGTCTACTTCCTCGCCGCCTGGTACGTCCGGCGCTCGCACGAGCGGGACGAGGCCGGCTAGCCGCCCGCGCTCGCGCCGCTGCCCGCGTCCCGCACGCTCGCCGGCCCCGTGCTCGACGCCAGCAGGCGCAGGTGCTCGTGGACCAGGGGGACGGTGGCCGCGCCCTCGCCGGCGGCGGTGGTCACCCGCTTGACCGAGCCGCTGCGCACGTCCCCGGCGCAGAAGATCCCGGGGACGCTGGTGGCCAGGTCGGCCGGCGGCCGGTCCGCGAGCCAGCGCTCGCGCGGCACGTCGCGCCCGGTGAGGACGAAACCGCGCTCGTCGGTGCTCACGGCGGCAGGGAGCCAGTCGGCGTGCGGGTCCGCGCCGAGCATCAGGAACACGGCCCGCACCGGCAGGCGCCGCCGCGTGCGCCGGTGCACGTCCTCGACGTCCACCCGCTGCAGCTCCCCCTCGCCGCCGGCGTCGACGACGCGCGAGTCCACGAGGACCTCGACGCGCGGGTTGAACGCCAGCTCGTCGATCAGGTACTGCGACATGGTCGCCGCCAGCGATCCGCGCCGGACCACGAGGCTGACGCGGCGGGCGGTGCGCGCCAGGTGCAGGGCCGCCTGGCCGGCGGAGTTGCCCCCTCCGACGACCGCGACGTCGCCGCCCTCCAGCTCCCGCGCGGCCGACAGGGCCGCCCCGTAGAACACCCCGCGGCCGACCAGCTCCTCCACCGCGGGCACGCCGAGCCTGCGGTACCTCACGCCGCTGGCGACGAGGACGGTGCGCGCCCGGATGCTGGCCCTGTTCGTGCGCAGCTCGTGCGGCTCGCCGCCCTCCCCCGGCAGCAGCTCCGCGGTCTCCCAGCCGGGCAGGAACCGGGTGCCGAAGCGCAGCGCCTGGGTGCGGGCGCGCTGGGCCAGGCGCATGCCGGAGATCCCCGAGGGGAAACCCAGGTAGTTGCGCAGCATGGAGCTGGTCCCGGCCTGGCCGCCGATCGCCTCCGCCTCGGTGACGACGACGGACAGGCCCTCGGAGGACCCGTACACCGCGGCGGCCAGCCCGGCCGGGCCGGCGCCGACGACCGCGAGGTCCACGACCTGCGCGGGCGGTGCGGACGCCTCGGTCTCGAACAGGGCCAGGGCGACGTCGCGCACCGACGTCGCCTGCAGCGGGGTCCGGTTGGAGGCGTACACCAGCGGGAAGCGCCGCGGGTCCTCGAAGCGGCCGCCGACGCGCCGCAGCACCTCGCGCCCGGTGGGGCTGTCCGGGTGCGAGACGCGGTTGAGCATGCCGACGCGGTCCAGGTAGTCGCAGATGGAGCGGGTCAGCGGGTCCAGCTCCGGGGAGACCACCTCGACGGCGACGTGGCGCGTGCGCGCCGCGCTCCACCCCCAGTCCGAGAGGAGTTCGGTGACGGCGTGGTGGAACTCCTCGTCGCGCCTGCCGCGCGGCATGAGCAGGAAGGCGTTGAAGCTGCCGCGCACCAGGCCCGGGCGCAGCGCGCTGCGGTCGGCCAGGAAGTGGTCCCAGTGGGCGACGACGACGGCGCGCGCGTCCGGGCTCAGCTCGCGGCAGCGGTCCAGGACGTCGAGCACGCCGGACAGCTGCGAGTCGACCACGAGCAGGGCGACGCCCGCCCCGCTCGCGCGGGCGGCGCCGACGGCCTCGGCGGCCTGCGCACCGCTGCGCACCGCGCGCACGTCGTAGTCGCGGTCGTAGCGGCTGCGGAACTCCTCCTGCAGCGCGTCGGCGTGCTCGGCGGAGACGACGAGGACGAGGGGGTCGGGCACGGTGCGGCATCCTCACTCGCGGCGGGCGGGGCGGCGGCTCGTGGTGCGGATGCTAGGGCGAGCGCACCGGTCACGTCGTGCCCCACCCCCGCCGGACGCGCGGCGCGCCCGGGGCCGGGCCGGTCACAGGGTGACGACGGCCTTGAAGCGGGCGCCGCCCCCGGCGGCGTGCTGGTGCGCCTTCTCGACGTCGGCGAAGTCGAAGGCCTCGGTGACGGGGGTGACCCGCCCGTCGGCGACCATCTCGAGGGCTTCGACGAGGAGCTCGAGCCCGTTGTGGGCGCTGCCGACCACCTGCCAGCTCTGGGAGACCAGGTCCAGGGCGGGCACGGCGAAGCCGTCGAAGGCGATGCCCATGAGGGCGATCTTGCCCCACGGCCTCAGGCCCCGGGTGGCGTCGAGGACGGTGCCGTGGTGGCTGCTGGTGTGCAGCAGCAGGTCCACACCGCCGGCGGCCCGCAGCGCCGCGCCGTCGGCGACGACCTCGTCGGCGCCCAGACCGCGCGCCAGCTCGGCCTTGTCCGGGGAGTGGGTGATCGCCGTGACGTGGTGACCGGCGGCCTTGGCGTACTGCACGGCGAAGTGGCCCACACCACCGATGCCGACCACGCCGACGCGCGAGCCGGGCGCGGGGGCAGCGCGCCGCAGGGCCGCCCAGGAGGTGAAGCCGGCGCACAGGGTGGGTGCTGCGGCCTCGTAGGGGACGGCCTCGGGCAGGACGACGGTGCCGACGGCGTCGACGGCGACGTACTCGGCGAAGGCGCCGTCCACGGTCACCCCGGTCAGCACCGGCGCGGCGCAGTTGGCGGCGGTGACGAAGCTCGCCGGGTGCTCCTGGCGGCAGAAGGCGCAGGTGCCGCACCCGCGCTGGACCATCGGCACGCCCACCCGGTCCCCGACGGCGCGGCTGTGCACGCCGGCGCCGACGGCGACGACCTCACCGACGCCCTCGTGGCCGAGCACCAGCGGGAAGGGGCGGTAGGACAGGTCGCCGTGCGCCATCCACAGGTCGGTGCCGCAGACGGCGCAGGCGTGGACCCGCACCAGGACCTGCCCTGGACCGGCCTCCGGGAGCGGGCGCTCCTCCAGGGTCCAGGGCCCCCGGGCGTCGTGGACGACGGCGGCGCGCATCGTGGTGCTCATGGTCTGCCTCTCCCCTGCGTCGAGCGGTCGGGACCGGGCGGCCGGGCCGCCCGGACACATGGTCGAGCGCTGCCGCGGTGCCGGGATCGGCAGGAAGTGCCTAGGCGCGCAGGTCCCGCACCCCCCTGCGCACCGGTCGCCGTGGACGCCTGCGCGGCGGGCGGCCGGCGCCTACCGTGCACGGTGGTGCCCGCGGGGGCGCACGGGTGCAGCGGCGGACGGGAGGGTGGGCGGTGGCGGGGTCGTCGGCGGGCTGCGCGAGGCCCGCGTCCGGCCCGCGCGCGCGCTCGGCCGGCCGCGAGGGGGAACTGGCGCTCCTCGCCGAGCACCTGGAGTCGGCACGCCGCGGGCGGGCGGGCGCCGTCGTGGTGCTGGGCGCGGCGGGGACGGGCAAGACGCTGCTGCTGCGCGACGTCGCCGCCGCGGCCGGCGACTTCCAGGTGGTCTCCCTGCGCGCTGCGCAGCACGAGTCGCAGGTGCGCTACGCCGCGCTGGAGTCCCTGGTGCGCGCGCTGCCGCCGGCGGTGGGCACCCTGCCCGCACCGCAGCGCCACGCGCTCGCCGTGGTCACCGGGCGCGAGGCGGGCGAGGTGCCCGATCCGCTGCTGGTGGGGTTGGCCACCGAGGCGCTGCTCACCGGCGCCGGACGCCTGCTGTGCCTGGTCGACGACGCGCACCGGATGGACGCGGCCAGCCTGCGAGCGCTGAGCACCGCGGCGCACCGGATGCGCCACGGCCACGGCCTGCTCGTCCTGGCCGGCCGCCCCGGGGTGCTGGAGGAGTGGCTGGAGGGGAGCACCCACGTGCGGCTGCCCCCGCTGGACCACGCGCAGATGCACCGCGTCCTGGACGTCCTGCTGGAGACGCCGATCGAGCCGCGGGTGCGCGAGCAGCTGGTCGCGGAGTCGCGGGGCAACCCCGGGGCCGTGCGCGAGTTCCTCGACCTCGTCGAACCGGCCGCGCTGGCCGGTGGTCTCGGCGTCCCCTCCGCGGCGCGGGTCCTCGACCCGCCCGCTGCGGTGGACGGGCTGCTCGGGCAGGTCGACGCGCTGCCGCAGCACGTGCGCACCCTGCTGGTGCTGGCGGCGGCGGAACCGACGGGGGACCGCGAGGTGCTGCACCGGGCGGCGCAGCACCTGGGCCTGCGCCTGCAGGACCTGGCCGCCGCGGCGGACCGCGGCCTCGTCGACGTCGGCACCCGCGTGCTCTTCGGCGACCCGCGGTTGCGGGCGCACGTCTACCGCAGCGCCGGACCGTCGCTGCGCAGGCGCGTCCACGCAGCCCTGGCCGAGGCGCTGCAGGACGGCTCCGACCCCGACCTGCGGGCCTGGTGCAGCGCCCTGGCGGCCACCGGGCCCGACGACGACCTGGCCCGCGACCTCGTCGAACGGGCCGGCGCGGCCCGCAGCCGCGGCGCCGTCGCCGCCGCCGCGCTGCTGCTCGAGCGGGCGGCGGCCCTGACGACCTCCCCCGCGGGGCGAGCGGACCTGCAGTGGCGAGCCGGGCGCGCGTGGCAGGAGTCCGGGGACCTGGCGCGGGCCCGCTCGTCGATCGCCACCGTCGCCGCGCACACCCGCGACCCCCGGCGCCGCGCGCAGGCCGAGCTGCTGATGGCCCGCATGGCCTACGACCAGCGCCACGGGCAGCACGAGGTCGAGCAGCTGATCGACGTGGTCGCGGCGCTGCCGCCGGGCACCGGGGCGGAGGCGCGCCTGCGGGCGCTGGTCGGCACGATGATCTCCGGGCCGCCGTCGGCGCGGGAGCGCCTCGCCCGCCCGGGCGCCGGCGCCCCGGTGCGCCCGGACGCACCGCCCTCCTTCGTCGAGGAGGCGCTCGAGGCGCTGACGGCGGCGTCGGAGGACCGGCCGGCGTCCGCGATCGCCCGCTCCCAGCGGGCGGTGGCAGCGCTCGACCGGGTGCCGGACGTGTCCGCCGACATCGACTTCATGTGGATCTACCTGGTCTGCGCCGTGGCGTGGGACGAGACGACACTCCTGCGCACGGCGCGCCGGTACGTCGACGACGTGCGCCGCTGCGGCAGGTTGTCGCAGGCGGGCCTCGCCTACAACTACGCCGCGGTGCTCGAGATGCACGCCGGGCACCTCGACCGCGCCGAGGAGCTGTCCCGGCGGGCCCGCAGGGTGCGCGAGCTGACCGGTGCGCGCGAGAACCACCGCGTCGACCTGCTGCTGGCCGCCTGGAGGGGGCAGGGCGCCCGCGTCGGCGAGCTGGCGCGCGCCTGCCGGGAGCTGGCGGCGCAGAACGGCGAGACGCGCGTGCTGGCCACCGTCGCCTGCGCGAACGCGTTGCTGCACAACGGCGCGGGCCGTTACACCGCCGCGCTGCGGGCGCTGGAGCCGGCGCGCACCGACGTCGGTTTCGCCCCGTTCCTGCTGCCCGAGGAGGTGGAGGCGGCGGTGCGGACCGGGGAGGCGGAACGGGCCCGGCGGGCCCACCGGCTCCTGCAGCGCTGGAGCGCCGGTGCGGGGACCCCGTGGGCACGGGGTCTGGACCTGCGGTGCCGCGCCCTGCTGCTCGGGCCCGCGGAGGAGGCGGACGCCCTGCACCGGGAGTCGGTGGCCGTCCTCGGCACCGGGGAGAGCACCTCGCAGGTGGCGCGGGCGCGGTTGCTGCACGGGGAGTGGCTGCGGCGCGCGCGCCGCCACCGCGAGGCGCGCGAGCAGCTGGGTCTGGCGCACGAGGTGTTCGCCGCCGTCGGGGCGAACGGCTTCGCCTCCCGCGCCGCCCGGGAGCTGACCGCCGCGGGCGGCGCCCCGCGCGCCGCCGACGGCGTGGAGCTGACCGCTCAGCAGCGGGCCGTCGCCCGGCTCGCGGCCGGGGGGGCGACGTCGAAGGAGATCGCCGCCGCGCTGGTCGTCAGCCCGCGCACCGTCCACGCGCACCTGCGCACCGTCTTCGCCAAGCTGGGCGTCGAGTCGCGCCGCTCCCTGCGGGACGCCCTGGTCGAGCACGGCCTCGAGGCCGGGGAGGACCGAGCCGTTCCCGGCGGGCACCGAGGAGGTCGCCGAGGAAGCGTGCCGGATCGGCCGGCCGGGCGGGTGCCTTGACGCGCCGGCGCAGCGGCACGGACGCTGCGCGGGTGCTGATCGTCCTGTGCGGGCTGCCGGCGTCGGGCAAGAGCGCCCTGGCCGACGCCCTGGGCCGGGCGCTGCCAGCGCCGGTGCTCTCGGTCGACCCCGTGGAGGCGGCGCTGCACCGCGCGGGCGTCGGGCGCGAGCAGCCCACCGGGCTGGCCGCGTACGCCGTCACGCAGGCGCTCGCGGGCGAGAACCTGCGCCTGGGCCTCGACGTCGTCGTGGACGCGGTCAACGACGCGCCCGAGGCGCGCGACGCCTGGGTCGAGGTGGCCCGGCGGCACGGGGTGCCGGCGCGGTTCGTGCAGGTCACCTGCCCCGACGTGGACCTGCACCGGCGGCGCCTGCGCGAACGGCGCCGCGACCTGGACGGTTTCCCGGAGCCGACGTGGGAGTCCGTGCAGGCCCGCCGGCACGCCTTCGACTCCTGGGACGGCGAGCGGCTGGTGCTGGACTCCCGCCGCCCCCCGGCCGACCTGGCGGCCGAGGTGCTCGCGCACCTGCGCGCGCAGCCCGCCGGGCGGGGCTGAGGGGTCCCGCGGGCCCGCCCGCCACGGCGACGGCCGCGGGCGCCGACGGCGGCGGGCGCCGCCCCTGGTCGCGCGGCCCGGTCCTCACTACAGTCCGCGCCTGTGGCCAGCCGGAGCGGGCTCCTGGGTCGTGACGACGAACTGCACCACGTCGCCCGGTTGCTGGGCAGGGCGCGCAACGGCCGCGGCGGTGCCCTGCTGCTGACCGGTGAGCCGGGCATCGGCAAGAGCGCGCTGCTGCACGAGGCGACCTCGACGCTGACCGGCACGCACCTGCTGCGGGTGGACGGCTACGAGGCCGAGTCGACGATCCCCTACGCGGCGCTGCAGCGCCTGCTGACCCCGCTGCACGCCCACCTGCCCGCCCTGCCCGAGCAGCACCGGCGCGCCCTGCGCGTGGCGGCCGGTGCCGTCGAGGGCGCCCCGCCCGAGCGGTTCCTGGTCGGGCTGGGCGTGCTGGGCCTGCTGGCGGCGGCCGGGGGGACGACGCCGCTGGTGTGCGCCGTCGACGACGCCCACCTGCTGGACGAGGAGTCGCTGGACGCGCTGGCGTTCGTCGCCCGGCGCCTGCAGGCCGAGTCCGCCGCCCTGGTGGTCGCCGCCCGCGACGAGCCCGCGGTGCTGGCCCGGATGGCCGGTGTGCCGACGCTGCGCCTGCAGGGGCTCGACCGCGAGGCGGCGCTCGCCCTGCTGCGCTCCTCGCTGCCGCAGCCGATCGACCCGGCCGCGGCCGCCCGCATCGCCGCCGCCACCGGCGGGAACCCGCTGGCCCTCATCGACCTCGCGGCCGAGCTCAGCGTCGAGGACCTGACCGAGTCCAGCTTCGCCGACGAACCGCTGCCGGTGGGGCACCACCTGGAGACGCACTACCTGCGGCAGGTGCGCCACCTGCCGGCGCACGTGCAGCGGTGGCTGCTCATCGCCGCGGCCGACTCCACCGGCACCGTCGACGTCATCGCCGCGGCCGCCGGCGAGCTGGGCGTACCGGCCTCGGCCGCCGACGAGGCGGAGAGCGCCGGGCTGGTCCGGCTCGGCGACCCGGTGCGCTTCCGGCACCCGCTGGTGGAGTCCGCCGCCTACAACGCCGCCACCGGTGCGGAACGCCGCCGCGTGCACCGCGCGCTGTCGTCGGCCACCGCGGCCCTGGGGCTGGTGCACCTGCACGCCTGGCACGCGGCGAAGGCGACGCTGGGCACGGACCCGGTCGTGGCCGAGCAGCTGGAGCGGGTGGCGGACCTGGCCGGCCGCCGCGGCGGGCTGTCCTCGCGCGCCAGCGTGCTCGCGCGCGCCTCGGACCTGACCCCGGCCGGGGAGCTGAAGCACGCCCGGCGGGTGGCCGCCGCCGAGGCGGCGCTGGGCGCCGGCGCCGCCCAGCGCGCCCAGGACCTGCTCGACGGCGTCGACGAGGGCGCCGTCCCGCCGCCGGTGCGCGGCCGGCTGATCTCGGTGCGGGCCAGCCACGCGCTGTTCACGGCCGACCCCGCGCTGGCGCGGGCCGGCGCCGACATGCTCGAGGCCGCCGCGTGCTTCCACGGCCACGACACCGCCGCGGAGCAGCACGCCCTGATCAGGGCCTTCGACTACACCCTGCCCGCCGAGCGCCTCGCCCGGGGCACCACGCTGCACCACCTCGGCCGGCGCCTGCGCGCCGGGGCCGCGGAGGCCGAGGGGCCGGCGGCGGTGGTCCTGCGGGCGCTGAGCGCGCTCGTCCTGATGCCCTACCACCGGGCCGTGCCCGTCGTGCGCCGCGCCGTGGAGGAGATCGCCCGGCTGCCCGACGAGCAGCTGCTGCTGTACGGGGCCACCAGCGTGGCGCTGACCACCGCGCTGTGGGACGCGCCCGCCCGCCGGGAGCACCTGCAGCGCACCGCGGACGCGGCCCGGGACGCCGGCTCGCTGCAACTGCTGGACACCACCTTGTGGATCATGTCCTCGGCCGAGCTGCAGGGTGGCACCCCGCGGCGCGCCGGCGAGCACGTCGAGCAGGTGCGCGAGCTGCGCCGGGCCCTGGGCTACGGCGCCGAGCACGTGGTCAACGTGGCGCTGCTGGCCTGGTCGGGCGCACCGCGCGCGCAGGTGGAGGCCGTCGCCGAGCAGGCGGGCGCCGTCGGCTTCGGCGGCGTGCAGGCGGCGGGGGTGACCGCGCTGGGGATCCGCGACCTCGCCGAGGGCCGCTACCGCGACGCCTACGCGCGCCTGAAGCCCCTGGCCGACGACCCGTTCCTGCACGTCACGCCCCTGATCCACCCCGACCTCGTCGAGGCCGCGATCCGCAGCGGGCACGGCGAGCACGCCCGGCGCGTGCTCGAGCAGCTGGAGGCGCTCGCCGCCGCCAACGGCTCGCCGTGGACCCGGGGCGTCGCCCAGCGCTCGCGGGCGCTGCTGGACGAGGACGCCGAGGAGTGCTTCCGCAGCGCCGTGGCGACGCTGACGCTGCCCGAGCTGCAGGTGGAACTGGCCCGCGCGCACCTGCTGTACGGGGAGTGGTTGCGGCGGGGTCGCCGGCGCGCTGCGGCCCGCGAGCACCTGCACCACGCCGCGGCGCTGTTCGAGCAGGCGCAGGCGCCGGCGTTCGCGCACCGGGCGCGCAGGGAGCTGGCCGCCCTGGGCGAGTGCTCCGGCACCGCGGGGGCGGGCAGCGCCGCCGGAGCGGCAGGAGGACCGGGAGCGCACGCGCAGCCGGGCACCCGGCTGACCGCCCAGGAGGCCACGGTGGCCCGGATGGCCGCCTCGGGCGCCACCAACGCCGAGATCGGGGCAACCCTCTTCCTGAGCGTGAACACCATCGACTACCACCTGCGCAAGGTCTTCGCCAAGCTGGGCATCTCCTCGCGCCGCCAGCTCGCCGAGCACCTGGACGACCTGCCGGACTGACCGGGCAGCGCGCCGGGGACCCGCACCGGGGACTCGCGCTCGGGACTACGCGCACCACGTGGTCCGCGCGGGCACCGGGCGGCGGGAGGCTGCGGGCACCCCCGAGCACGGGGACCCCGGAGCCGAGGAGGCACCCATGCCCCACGTCACCGTCGACGACGGCGCACAGATCTTCTACCGCGACTGGGGCTCGGGCGGCTCGCCGGTCCTGCTCAGCCACGGCTGGCCGCTGAACTCCGACGCGTGGGAGGCGGCGGCGCGCTTCCTCGCCGAGAACGGCCACCGCGCCGTCGCCCACGACCGCCGCGGGCACGGGCGCTCCACCCAGACGTGGCACGGCAACGAGATGGACACCTACGCCGACGACCTCGCCCGCCTGATCGAGACCCTGGACCTGCAGGAGCTGACGCTGGTCGGGCACTCCACCGGCGGCGGGGAGGTGGTGCGCTACCTGGCCCGGCACGGCAGCTCGCGGGTGGCCAGGCTCGTGCTCGTCTCCGCCGTGCCGCCGCTGATGCTGCGCACCGCGGACAACCCCGAGGGGCTGCCCGGGCAGGTGTTCGACGACCTGCGCGCCGGCGAGGCCCGCGACCGCTCGCAGCTGTACCGCGACCTGGCCGACGGCCCGTTCTTCGGGCACAACCGCGGCGACGTCGAGCGGGGGTTCCGCGACGCGTTCTGGCTGCAGGGCATGGCGTGCGGGCACCGCGCCGCCCACGAGTGCATCGCCGCCTTCTCGGCCACCGACTTCCGCAACGACCTGCGCGGCGTCGACGTGCCCACCCTGGTCGTGCACGGCGACGACGACCAGATCGTGCCCTTCGACGTGGGCGGCCGGCGCTCCGCGGCGATGGTGCCCGGCGCGCGGCTGACCGTGTACGAGGGCGCCGGCCACGCCCTGCCCGACACCGAGCGCGACCGCCTGCACGCCGACCTGCTCGCCTTCGTGAACTCCTGAACGACCGCACCCGCGACGACCGCACCCGCGACCCGACCAGTCCGCCCCCGCACCGAGGAGCTGAGGACCGTGACCACCCAGACGCCCACCGAGCCCGGGACCGCACCCGCCCCCGGGACGCGCACCGCCGCCCGCTACGCCCGCCGCCCCCTGCTGGCCGCCGCCCTGGCCGCCCCGCTGACCGCAGCCGCCGGCACGAGCGCCGCCGCGGGACCGGCGGCGGCCCGCGGGCGCGGCAGGCCCACGGTCGTGCTCGTGCACGGCGCCTTCGCCGACGCCTCCGGCTGGAGCGCGGTGGTCGAGCGCCTGCAGCGGCGCGGGTACACCGCCATCGCCCCGGCGAACCCGCTGCGCGGCCTGGCCTCCGACGCCGAGTACCTGCGCACCTTCCTCACCACGGTCCCCGGCCCGCTCGTGCTGGTCGGGCACTCCTACGGCGGCGCGGTCATCACCAACGCCGCCACCGGCAACCCGCACGTCACGGCCCTGGTGTACGCGGCGGCCTACGGCCTGGACGAGGGCGAGTCCGTCGGCGCGGCCAACAGCCTCGGCGGCGGCCACAGCGACGTCGTGGACAACCTCGTCCTGCGCCCCTTCCCCGGCAGCGGGGCGCAGGACGCCGACGCCTACGTCGACCCCGCCGAGTTCCGGCGCATCTTCGCCGGGGACCTGCCCGAGAGGCAGGTCGCCGTCATGGCCGCGAGCCAGCGCCCCGGCGTGCTGTCCTCGCTGCTCGAGCCCTCCGGGCCGCCGGCGTGGCGGACGATCCCGTCCTGGTACGTCGTGGCCACCCGCGACGGCCTCATCCCCCCGCCGGCGCAGTTCGCGATGGCCGAGCGGATGGGGGCCACCACGACGAGGGTGCGCAGCTCGCACGTGGTGATGATGAGCCACCCCGACGAGGTCATCGCCGTCGTCCGCGACGCCGCCCGGCGGTGAGCGCCGTGCCCACCACCTCCCCCGGCACCGACGGCCCCGGCGCGCACGGCCCCGGCGCGCACGGCTCGGGTGCGCGCACCGTCGTGTTCGTCCACGGCCTGTGGCTCAGCTCCGCGTCCTGGCGGGCCTGGCGCACCCGCTTCGAGGCCGCGGGCCACACCACCCTCGCACCGGAGTGGCCGGGCATGGACGCACCCCTGCCGGAACTGCGCGAGCGCAGCCGGAGCGGCGATCGCACCGACGGCACGGGTTTGACGCAGGTCGTCGACGCGTACGCCCGCGCCGTCAGCGCACTGCCGCAGCAGCCGATCCTCATCGGGCACTCCTTCGGCGGCCTGGTCGTGCAGCTGCTGCTGGACCGGGGTCTCGGCTCAGCGGGCGTGGCCATCTCCCCCGCCTCGATCGCGGGCGTCAACAGGATCCCGCTGAGCACCCTGCGCAGCGGCTGGGCGGTGCTGCGCAGCCCCGCCAACCGCCACCGCACCGTCGCGCTGACCAGGAGCCAGTGGCACTACGCCTTCGCCAACACCCTGACCCGCGCGCAGTCCGACGAGCTGTGGGAGCAGCACTGGGCCCCCACCCCCGGTCTGCCGCTGTGGCAGGCGGCCACCGCCGCCCTCAGCCGCCACCCGGCGAACGCGGTCGACCTGGCGAACCGCGAGCGTCCGCCGCTGCTCGTCCACGCCAACGGCGCCGACCACACCGTGCCCGCCTCCCTCAGCCGCGCCACCCACGCGGCCCAGTCCAGGACCGGCGCACCCACCGAGATCCACGAGTTCCCCGGCCGCCCGCACCTGTCCGCCCTCGTCGACGGCTGGGAGGACGTCGCCGACGACGCGCTGGAGTGGGCGCTGCGCTTCCCGGTCCGGCCGGGCACACCACCCGGCAGCGACGACGCGGGGTCCCGGCAGCCCGGGGACGGCCTGCCGCGCCTCCTGCAGAGCTGATCACCACGACACCCGGTGGAGGGGAGCGGTCCGTGCAGGACGTCCGCACCACGCACGTCGGCGGTCCCACCGTGCTGCTGGAGGCCGCCGGCTGGCGCATCCTGACCGACCCCACCTTCGACCCGCCCGGACGGCGCTACGCCTTCGGGTGGGGGACCGGCTCGCGCAAGCTCAGCGGCCCCGCGGTCCCCGCCGAGGAGGTCGGCCCGATCGACCTGGTGCTGCTGAGCCACCACCACCACGCCGACAACCTCGACGACACCGGGCGCCGGCTGCTGCGCACCGCCGGCGCGGTCCTCACCACTCCCCCCGGCGCACGCGCGCTCGGGGGGCGCTGCAGGAGCCTGCGCCCCTGGCAGCGGACCACCCTCTGCGCGCCGGGGCGCCGGCCGCTGACGGTCACCGCCACCCCCGCCCGGCACGGGCCGCGCTTCAGCCGCCCCCTGGTCGGTGCCGTCACCGGCTTCGCGCTCTCCTGGCCCGGCCAGGAGCACGGAGCGCTGTGGATGACCGGGGACACCGTCCTGCACGGCGCCGTCCTGCAGGTCGCCGCACGCCTGGACGTGGACACCGTCCTGCTGCACCTGGGCTGCGTGCGCTTCCCGCTGACCGGGCCGGTGCGCTACAGCATGAGCGCGGCCGAGGCCGTGCGGCTGTGCCGGGCGATCCGGCCCAGGACGATCGTCCCCGTCCACTACGAGGGCTGGCAGCACTTCCGCGAGGGCAGGGACGACGTCACCCGGGCGTTCGCGGGCGCCCCGGGCGACCTGAGCGGTCGACTGCACTGGCTGGACCTCGCGGAACCCCGGCCCCCGGCCGGTGGTTGACGCGTGCACCACCGGCTCGTAGGTTCCTGCGCGAGCGCGCAGCAGGACCACCCACGGGGTCCGTCGACGGACCCGAGGAGGACCGATGACGGCACCCGGACCGGCCGCCCCGACCCGGACCGCGTGGCCGGCCCTGCGCGTGGAGGACTGGACCCCCACCCGCGACACCCTGCACATGTGGACCCAGGTCGTCGGCAAGGTCCGGACGGCCCACGCGCCGCTGCTGAACCACTGGTGGCAGGCCACCCTGCACGTCAGCCCCCGGGGCCTGACCACCTCCACGGTGCCGCACGGCGCGGGGGCCTTCGACGTGGAGTTCGACTTCGTCGACCACCGCCTGGTGGTGCGCACCAGCAGCGGCTCGACGCGGACGCTGGCCCTGGAGGCGAAACCTGTGGCGGCGTTCTACGCGGAGGTCATGAGCGCGCTGGACGAGGTGGGCGTGCACACCGAGATCCGGCCGGTCCCCAACGAGGTCGATCCCGCGATCCCCTTCGCCGAGGACCACGAGCACGCCTCCTACGACCCGCGGGCGGTGAACGCGTTCTGGCGGCAGCTGCTGCAGGCGAACCGGGTGATGGGCGCCTTCCGCGCCCGCTTCGTCGGCAAGGTCAGCCCGGTGCACTTCTTCTGGGGGTCCATGGACCTGGCCTGCACGCGGTTCTCCGGGCGCACCGCGCCCCCGCACCCCGGAGGGGCGCCCAACTGCGGCGACTGGGTGATGGAGGAGGGGTACTCCCGGGAGCTGAGCAGCTGCGGGTTCTGGCCGGGCGGGGGCGAGGAGGGCGCCTTCTACGCCTACGCCTACCCCGAGCCGGACGGGTTCGCCGAGCACCCCGTCCTGCCGCCGCAGGCGTCCTACAGCACGCGGAACCGCCAGTTCCTGCTGCCCTACGAGGACGTGCGCCGCTCGGCCGACCCGGACGCCACGCTGACGGACTTCCTGCAGAGCACGTACGAGGCGGCCGCCGAGCACGCGCACTGGGACCGCGCCGCGCTCGAGGACGACCCCGCGCGCTGGGACCACCGGCGGTGAGCGCCGTGGACGTCACCGTCTCCCGCAACGCCGCCGAGGTGGACCCGAGCTTCGAGGGTCGGGGGGTCGGCGGCGCCCCGGCCGGGGCGGGCCTGGACGACGCCCGGGCGCGCACCTGCGGGGCCCCAGGCCCGTCCTGGGCCGTGTCTGGTAGATCGTGGAACGGGGCGGTTCACCGGTCGACACGGCACAGACCGAGGTGCTCACCGGTGCGGCGTGGGCTCGCATCGAGCCGATGCTGCTCCCGGCGACGCCGCGGCGTGGTGGTCGCTGACGAGATCACCGACAGGTGATCGAGGCGATCGCGTGGAAGTACCGCACCGCGCACCCGCCCACGGCAAGTGGTCGCAGACGAGGGCTGCAGCTCGCGCGCCGACCGGCGCCCGCTCGCCGCCAGGGGCATCGCGGCCACGATCCCCGAACGCGCCGACCAGCTCGCCGACCGCCGCGCCCGCGGCAGTTCGGGCGGGCGCCCTCACCGCTTCGAGGCGCGCACCCACCGCCAGCGCGACGTCGTCGAGCGGGCCCTCACCCACCTCGAGCAGTGGCGCGGGCTCGCCACCCGCTACGACGAGCACGCCCGGCACTACCGCGCCGGGCTGCTGCTGGCCTCGCTGCCGCTCTGGCTCACGTGAAGACCCGTGAGACGTGGCCTAGAGGCGCTCCACGCGATCGGCTTGCGGGCCCCGGTCGCTCTGACGCACTGCGTACCGGACTCGGTCGCCCTGCTGCAGCGGTTCCGACCCTGCGACCACGGACACGTGGACGAACAGGTCGTCACCTCCGGCGTCCGGGGTGATGAACCCGAACCCGCGCTCGCCGTCGTAACGCGCGACGACGCCCTCACCGGCGCGTGCAGGCACGCCCCGTGACTCCGGCTCCCTCCTCCCGGTGCGTGCCGGCCCGGCCGGTGCCGGCTGTCGCGGTGGCGGTGCGGGCTCGGCCCCTCGGACGAGCTGCACGTCGCGGGCCTGCGGGCCCTTGTCGCCGCTGACCACCTCGTACGCCACGCGGTCGCCCTCGGTCAAC
This sequence comes from Kineococcus gypseus, assembly GCF_050871305.1. Taxonomy (NCBI): domain Bacteria; kingdom Bacillati; phylum Actinomycetota; class Actinomycetes; order Kineosporiales; family Kineosporiaceae; genus Kineococcus; species Kineococcus gypseus. The sequence goes on from NZ_JBJLRD010000015.1 coordinate 33,062, forward strand.
CAGGTGAGCCCCTCGGCCAGGGACCGGGCGTGGACGAAGACGTCCCCGGCGCCGGAGTCGGGGGCGATGAAGCCGAAACCCTTGTCCTCGTCGTACCAGGAGACGGTGCCGTCCGCCCCGTCGGCACCGCCGACCCCGACGGGCAGGCCGGCCCCCGGCCCCAGCGGGACCACGTGCGCCGCCTGCGGGCCGCGCTCGCCCTCGACGACGACGAAGGCCACCCGCTGCCCCTCGGTGACCACGCCACCCGTGACGATGGCAGAGCTGTGCACGAAGATGTCGGGACCTCCGCCGTCCGGCGAGGCGAACCCGTACCCCTTGGCCGGCTCGTACCAGTTGACCGTGCCGAGCAGGCCCACGGCGCCGCCGGCGCTCGTCTCGGAGGTGACGCGGACGCGCAGCGCCTGGGGACCGCGGTCGTTCTCCCCGGCCTCGAACTCGACGGTCTGGCCCTCGCGGAGCACCCTCGGCCCTCCGTCCTCGACGATCGAGGAGGCGTGCACGAACACGTCCGGTGAACCGTCCTCGGGCGCGAGGAAGCCGAACCCCCGTTCAGCGTCGAACCAGCGGACGGTCGCGTGCGGCATGGGGAGCTCCAGGTCGGAAGAGCGGGCAGTGCTCTCAGTCTCGCTGACGGCGTCGGGGCCCGGGACCACCGGGACCGGCCACGGGTCAGCCCACGGTCAGGGCGTCGCAGGCGCCAGGAGGCGCGTGGCGGTCGCGAACGACCCGGACGCCGCCTCGTCCGCGCCGGCCCGCGAGCGCACCCCGTCCGGGACCACCCGTCACGGGCACGGTGATCGTCGTGAGCCCGGGTGCGCTGGCCGTCGAGCGACGCTCCGGAAGACCCACGGCTCTCCGACCGACACCGACAGGCCCGTGATCTCCCGGTGACGAGGACGCGCTCGTGCTCGAGCTCGTCGGCCGCCCCGCCCCACCGCACGCGCTCACGCCGGCCGATCGACCGGCCTCGTGCCCCGTCACGACTCCCGCCGCACCGGCCGCCGCACCGGCCGCCGCACCGGCCGCCGCACCGGCCGCCGCCCTCACCGAGCCCATCGCCGCTGACAGCGACCGTCCCCGTGATCCACCGGACACGGCCTAGGCCCAGCCGAGCTCGTGCAGGCGCTCGTCGTCGATGCCGAAGTGGTGGGCCACCTCGTGCACCACGGTCACCCGCACCTCCTCGACGACGTGCTCGCGGTCCTCGCACACGGCCAGGGTGGGGCGGCGGAAGACGGTGATGCGGTCCGGCAGCGCCCCGGCCGCCCACCAGGTGCCGCGCTCGGTCAGCGGGGTGCCCTCGTACAGCCCCAGCAGGTCGGGCGGGAACCCCTCGGGCGGGTCGTCCTCGACGAGGACGACCACGTTGCTCATCTGCCGCGCCAGCCCCTCGGGGATCGCGTCGAGCGCGTCGGCGACGGCCTCCTCGAACTCCTCGCGCCCCATCTCCACCACGCCCCGATCCTCGCAGGGCGCCCCCGGGCGGGTGCCCGCGGGAGGCGCTCAGCAGCAGCGCGAGGAGACCGAGCCGGCGCGGGCGTCGGCGCGCCGGCGCTCGAACTCGCGCCGCGTCAGCGGCGCGTGCCCGTGCTCGGCGGCCGAGCGCAGGTGCTCCTCCCAGCGGGCGCTGCCGTCGACCTGGCGCAGGTACCAGCGCACCCCGCGCAGCGCCTCGCCCACGGCGGCGATCAGCGGCGTCCGGCCGCTCACCGCAGCGCCTCCGTGCGCTCGGCGGCCAGCTCGCGCTCCTCCTCGGCGGTGGCGAACAGCCCGGCCGGCTCGCGCAGCCGCGAGGGCACCGCGGGCACCTCCGTGGTCGGCAGCGACCCGGCGCGCAGGGCGCGGGCCACGACGACCGCGGCGTTGACGGCGACGACGAGCACGAGCAGCGCGAACAGCGACTGCAGCACGCCGTTGACGGTGGAGTTCGTGACGACCTGCTGCATCTGGTCGGCGTCCTGCGCCGCCCCGAGCAGCTCACCGGCGTCGCGGGCCTCGCGGTAGGCGCTCGCCTGGGCGAAGTAGCCGATGGCCGGGTCGTCGGAGAACACCTTCTGCCAGCTGGCGGTCATCGTCACCACGAGGTCCCAGGCGAGCGGCAGGCCGGGCACCCACGCGTAGCGGGCGCGCCCGTGCTTGACGAGCAGCGTGGTCGCCAGGGTCAGGGCGATGGCCGCCAGGAGCTGGTTGGCGATGCCGAACAGCGGGAAGAGCTGGTTGATGCCGCCGAGCGGGTCGGTGACGCCGGTGTACAGGAAGTAGCCCCAGGCCCCGACGACGACGGCGCTGGCCAGCAGGTTGCCCGGCCGCCAGGACAGGTCCCCGAAGCGCTTCCACACGTTGCCGACCGTGTCCTGGAGCATGAACCGGCCCACGCGGGTGCCGGCGTCGACGGCGGTGAGGATGAACAGCGCCTCGAACATGATCGCGAAGTGGTACCAGAAGGCCTGCAGCGCCCCGCCGAACGCGGAGTTCAGCACCTGCGAGATGCCCAGCGCCAGGGTGGGGGCGCCGCCGGTGCGCGAGACGATGTCCTCCTCCACGGCCTGCGCGGTGGCGGTGATCGTCTCCGGCGGGGTGGTGATGCCGATGCCGGCGAGGAACTGCGAGGCGGACTCCGCGGTGCCGCCGGTGGCGCCGGCCGGGGAGTTCATGGCGAAGTACACGCCCTGGTCGATGACGGAGGCGGCGATGAGGGCGCTGATCGCGACGAAGCTCTCCATGAGCATCCCGCCGTAGCCGATGAGGCGGACCTGCCGCTCCTTGGCGATCATCTTCGGCGTCGTGCCGGAGGCGATGAGGGCGTGGAAGCCGGAGAGCGCCCCGCAGGCGATGGTGATGAAGACGAACGGGAACAGCGAGCCGGCGAACACCGGCCCGTTCCCCTCGCGGGCGAAGCTGGTGACGGCGTCGTTGGCCAGGACCGGGCGGGCCACCAGCAGGCTGACGGCCAGCAGCACGATGACGCCGATCTTCATGAACGTCGAGAGGTAGTCGCGCGGGGTGAGCAGCAGCCACACCGGCAGCACCGAGGCGACGAACCCGTAGACCACCAGCGCCAGCACCAGGCTCTCGCGGCTGAGCGTCAGGCTCTCGGCCAGGCCCCACTGCTCGACGTACCCGCCGCCGACGATGGCGGCCAGCAGCAGCACCACGCCGATCCCGGTGGCCTCCAGCACCCGGCCCGGGCGCAGGAAGCGCAGGTAGACGCCCATGAACAGCGCGACGGGGATGGTCAGGGCGATGGAGAACACGCCCCACGGCGACTCGGCCAGGGCGTTGACGACGATGAGCGCCAGCACCGCCAGGATGATGATCATGATGGCGAAGACGGCCACCAGCGCGGCGGCGCCGCCCACCGGCCCGATCTCCTCGCGCACCATCTGCCCCAGGCTCTTGCCGTCGCGGCGCATCGAGAAGAACAGCACCGTCAGGTCCTGCACCGCACCGGCGAAGACCACGCCGACGACGATCCAGATCGTGCCGGGCAGGTAGCCCATCTGCGCGGCCAGCACCGGCCCGACCAGCGGTCCGGCGCCGGCGATGGCGGCGAAGTGATGCCCGAAGAGCACCCGCCGGTCGGTGACCTCGTAGTCCACGCCGTCGTGCAGGCGCTCGGCCGGGGTGGCGCGCGCGTCGTCCGCGCGCAGCACCCGGTAGGTGATGAACCGGGCGTAGAAGCGGTACGCGATCGCGTACGAGGCGAGCGCGGCGAACAGCACCCACAGCGCGCTGACGGACTCCCCGCGCGCGAGCGCGAGGACCGTCCACGCGGTGGCGCCGACCAGCGCGACGAGCGTCCAGAGCACGACCGAGCGCGGGCTCGGCCGGCGCCGGGTGCTCGTGGGTTCCGGGGTGGGCACGGCAGTGGACACGACCGCCTCCTCGCGGGACGTCCTGGCTCTACCCGCCAGATCATCACCGCCGGTGGCGGTCGTGTCACATCGACGCGCCCGCCGCCCTCAGCCGCGCAGGCCCGCCAGGAACCCGTCGATCTTGGCGCGCAGCTCCTCGGCGAGGCGGGACAGGCCGGTGACGTCCTGCGCCCCGCCCCAGTTCCCGCCGCCGTCCACGGCGGCGCGCACGCCGTCCACCAGGCCGTTCATCTCGGCCACGGTGCCGCTGATGCCGGTGATCGCCTGCACGGCGCCCTGGGCCTGGGCGCGGATGCTGGCCACCTGCTGCGAGACCTGCTCGGTGGCGCGGCCGGTCTGGTCGGCCAGCTCCTTGACCTCGGCGGCCACCACCGCGAACCCGCGACCGGCCTCGCCGGCGCGGGCGGACTCGATGGTGGCGTTCAGGGCGAGCAGCCGCGTCTGGTCGGCGATGCTGTTGATGGTGGAGACGACCTGCTGGATCTCCTCGGAGGCGTGGGTGAGGGCCTGCATGGTCACCGAGGCCTGGTCGGCCTCGACGCTGGCGGCCGAGGCCGCCGAGGACAGGCCCTGCGCGGAGGCGCTCAGCTCGGTGGAGGCGGTCGCCACCTGCTCGGCCACGCCGAGGACGTCGGCCTCGAAGCTGTCGGCCAGCACCAGGCGCGAGTCGGCCGCGGCGGAGATGCGCTGGGCGTCGCGCTGCATGCTGGCGCGCCCGCCGTCGATGCTCGCGGCCGCGCCGCGGAAGGCCCCGCGCAGGCCGCCGGGCAGCAGGCGCCGGTGGTAGCGGCCCTCGGCCGCGGAGCTGAGCACCGCGCCGGCCTCGCGCACGAAGGCGTCGGAGACGTCGAGGGCGCGGTTGACGCCGTTGGCCAGCTCGGCCAGCTGCGGCACGGCCCAGGAGCCCTCCACGCCGCCCACGCGCGCCTCGGAGTCGCCGGCGGCGGCGGCCTCGCACACGCGGGTGACCTGCTCGACGAGGGCCTTGTACAGGGCCAGCTCCTCGGCGGCGCCGCTGCGCTCGCCGCGGGCGAAGAACCCGCGCTTGACGGTGCTGCTCATCTCAGGCCTCCGCGTCGGGGATCAGGGACCAGACGAACTGGTCGTAGTCGACGCCGCGCTCGGCCAGGCGACGGTTCAGCAGGGCGGTGCCGGCCTCGGCGGCGGCGCGGCCGGTGCCGGCGCGCGACTCCTCGGCGAGCAGCTCGCGGTACAGCGGCTTGATGGCCTCCACGCCCGCGGTGGCCGGGCGGCGGCGGCTGGAGTGGTAACCGACGATCTTCCCGCCGGCGCCGAAGGAGGGCGTCACGTGCGCCAGCACCCAGTAGTTGGCGCCGTCGGCGGCCAGGTTGTTGACGTAGGCGAACAGCTCGCGGCCGGAGGCGACGGTGTCCCACAGCAGCTTGAAGACCGCCCGGGGCATGTCCGGGTGGCGGATGAGGTTGTGCGGCTGCCCGATCACCTCGTGCAGCTCGTAGGCGCCGACGCGGCAGAAGACGTCGTTGGCGTAGGTGATGATCCCGCGGGTGTCGGTCTTGGAGACGATCAGCTCGTCCGCCCCGAAGGTCCGCTCCTGACCGCTCGGCCGCACCGCGGCCCGGTCCGTGCGGGAGGTCGCCGTGGCGCTCCCCATGCTCTGCTCCCCCGCTCCCGCGACGCGCTGCTCGGCCGCTCCTGCACAGCCCATCGGCACCGCGGGGCGCCACCTGAGGGCCGCGCGCGCCCCTCCTGCGGGGGGCCGGGCGGGGCGCGGGCCGTCCGGGGGGCCGCCGCGCTCGTGGCAGGATCGCCCGGTGCGATTGGCTGAGCAGCTCGACGGCAAGCGCCTCCTCCTGACCGGTGTCACCGGCTTCATCGGCGAGGCGCTGCTGCAGCGGGTCCTGGTGGACCTGCCGGGGACGACCGTGGTGGCGCTGGTGCGGCCCAAGCCGGGCCAGAGCGGCGAGGACCGCCTGCGCGCGCTGCTCAGGAAGAAGATCTTCGCCGCGGCCGGCGACCCCGACGACCTGCTCAAGACGCGGGTCCTCGCCCTCGAGGGCGACCTGGCCGACGTGCCGGAGCTGCCCGGCGACCTCGACGCGGTGGTGCACTGCGCCGGCGACGTCTCCTTCGACCCGCTGATCCAGGACGCCTTCACCACCAACGTCCTGGGCACGAGGTCGCTGGTGGAGCGGGTGCTGGCCGCCAGCCGGCCGCAGTCGCCCACCCACTACGTGCACGTGTCCACCGCCTACGTCGGCGGGCGCCGGCGCGGCTCGGTGCCCGAGCGGGCCGTCGAGCACGACGCCGACTGGCGCACCGAGCTGGAGGCCGGCCTGCGGCTGGCCGCGCGCATCGAGGAGGACTCGCGCCTGGACGCGCGGCTGCGGGAGTTCCTGCGCGCCGCCGAGCGCGACCACGGCCGCGCCGGGCCGCTGACGGTGGCCGCCGACGCCGAGCGCCGCCGCGTGGAGTGGGTGGCCGAGCAGCAGAAGGCGGCCGGCAAGGAGCGCGCGCGCACCCTGGGCTGGACGGACTGCTACACGTTCACCAAGGCCATGGGCGAGCGCTTCGTGGAGGAGGTCGCCGCCCCGGCGGTGCCCACCACGGTCCTGCGGCCCAGCATCGTGGAGTCGGCGCTGGTCCACCCGCACCCGGGCTGGATCGAGGGCTTCAAGATGGCCGAGCCGATCATCCTGGCCTACGGCAAGGGCGAGCTGACGGAGTTCCCCGCCGCCCCGGACTCCGTGCTGGACGTGGTGCCCATCGACCACGTCGTCAACGCGATCCTCAAGGCCGCCGCCACCCCGCCGCCGCTCTCGCGCCCGGCCTACTACCACGTCTCCTCCGGCGCCCGGAACCCGATCACGTTCCGCGAGCTGTACGAGCACGTGCGCGCCTACTTCACCGAGCACCCCTTCGACTCCTCCCCCGAGGTCATGCCGACCTGGCGGTTCCCGGGGCAGAACGCGGTGGAGCGCAAGGTGCGCGCCGGTGAGCTGCTGACGAGCGCGGGCAACCGGGCCCTGATGCTGGCGCCGCGCTCGGAGCGGGTGCGGCGCGCCTCGCGCTCGCTGGACGCGGCGCGCCGGCAGGTGGAGTTCGCCCGGCGCTACATGGACCTGTACAAGGCGTACACCGAGGCGGAGCTGCGCTTCGTCGACGACAACACCCTGGCCCTGCACCGCTCGCTGGACCCGGCCGACGTCGAGCTGTGGGGCTTCGACACCGCGGTGGTGGACTGGAAGGCGTACTGGCGCGACACCCACTGCCCCAGCGTGACCGGGCAGATGCGCAAGTACGAGGAGATCCGCCGGCGCCGCCGGGCCGCCGAGGAGACCTCGGGACCGCGGCGCCTGGAGCCGGTCGCCGAGGGCGCCGCGCCGGTGCTGGCGGTGTTCGACCTGGCCGGCACGCTGCTGCCGGGCACCGTGGTCGACACCTACCTGACGCTGCGCCTGTCGCAGCTGGACGCCCCGGCGCGGGTGGCGGAGTTCGCCCGCGTGGTGCGCCACCTGCCCGGCTGGATCGCCGCCGAACGCCGCGACCGCGGCAGCTTCCTGCGCTCGCTCTTCCGCGGCTACGCCGGCGTCGACCTCGACGCCCTGGAGGCGCACGTGGACGACGTGTTCGCCCCGCGCTTCCTGGCGCAGGTCTCCGCCGACGCGCTGCGGCGCATCCAGGCGCACCGCGACGCCGGGCACCGCACGATCCTCATGACCGGCGACGTGCGCCTGGTGACGCGGCCGCTGGCGGGGCTGTTCGACGAGGTGGTCTGCACGGACCTGCAGGAGGAGACCGGCGCGGACGGGCGCCGGCGGGCCACCGGCTTCCTCACCTCCCCGCCGCTGGTCGGCGAGGCGCGCGCGGCGTGGCTGCGCCGCTACGCGGAGGTCGTCGGCGCGGACCTGGCCGCCGGCTACGCCTACGCCGACTCGCACCCGGACGTGCCGCTGCTGAGGGCCGTGGGCAACCCCACGGCCGTCTCCCCGGACGTGTCGCTGTACCGGGGGGGGGGGGGGGGGGGGGGGCGGGGGGGGGGGGGGGGGGGGGGGGGGGGGGGGGGGGGGGGGGGGGGGGGGCGGCGGGGGGTGGAAGGGTCCCCCAACCCCCCGCCCCCCCCCCCCCCCCCCCCCCCCCCCCCCCCCCCCCCCCCCCCCCCCCCCCCCCCCCCCCCCCCCCCCCCCCCCCCCCCCCCCCCCCCCCCCCCGCGCCGGCGCGCGGCAGTGGGCCGCGCTGGCGGTGCTGATGCTGCCGGTGCTGATGATCTCGGTGGACACCACCGTGCTGAGCTTCGCCGTCCCGCACCTGAGCACCGCCCTGGCGCCCACGGGCACGCAGCTGCTGTGGATCGTCGACGGCTACTCGCTGGCCATCGCCGGGCTGCTGGTGACGATGGGCGCCCTGGGCGACCGCTCGGGCCGGCGGCGCCTGCTGCTCGTGGGGGCCGCCGGCTTCGGCGCCGTCTCGGCGCTGGCCGCCTTCGCGCCCTCCGCGGAGGCGCTCATCGCCGCGCGCGTGGCGCTGGGCGTCTTCGGCGCCACCCTCATGCCCTCCACGCTGGCGCTGCTGCGCAGCACCTTCCCCGACCGCGAGCAGCGGCGCACCGCCTTCGCGGTGTGGGCCGGCGCCTTCGCCGGTGGTGCCGCGCTCGGCCCGGTGGTCGGCGGCGCGCTGCTGGGGCGGTTCTGGTGGGGCTCGGTCTTCCTCGTCAACGTGCCCGTGGTGGCGCTGGTGCTCGTGCTGCTGCCGCTGCTGGTGCGCGAGTCGCGCTCCAGCGCCCCCGCGCGCCTGGACCTCGCCAGCGCCGCGCTGGCGACGGCGGCGATGGTGGGCGTGGTGCACGGGGTGAAGTCGCTGGCCGACCACGGCGGCCTGGCCGGGCCGCTGGCGACGGTCGCGGCGGGCGCGGCGCTGGGCGTGCTCTTCGTGCGCCGGCAGGTGCGCCTGGCCGAGCCGCTGCTGGACGTGGGGCTGTTCCGGCTGCCCGTCTTCCGCACGGCGGTGCTGGCCAACCTCATGAGCATCTGCGGGATGACGGGCATGCTCTTCGCCGTCTCGCAGTACCTGCAGCTCGTGCTGGGCCTGTCGCCGGTGCGCGCGGGCCTGCTGCTGCTGCCCGGGGCGGTGGTCTCGGTGTGCACCGGGCTGCTGGCCGCGCGCCTGGCCCGGCGGGTGCGCCTGGACGTGCTCATCGCCACCGGCCTGCTGCTGGGCACCACCGGCTACGCGGTGGCCGCCACCCTGGGCCCGGCCGAGGGCGCGGCGGTGGCGGGCGCGGCCGCGCAGCTGGCCGTGGCGTTCGTGGTGCTCTCCGCCGGCGCCGGGCTGGCCGAGACGCTGACGAACGACGCGATCCTCTCCGCCGCCCCCGCCGACCGCGCCGGCGCGGCCTCGGCGATCTCCGAGACGGCCTACGAGGTCGGCGCGGTGCTGGGCACGACCGTGCTCGGCGGGCTGCTGACCGCCGTCTACGGCGCGCGCGTGCGGGTGCCGGCCGAGGCGGGCGCCGAGGGCGCCGGCGCGGCCGCGGAGACGCTGGGCGGTGCGGTGGAGGTGGCCGGGCAGCTGCCGGCCGGCCCGGCCGCGCAGCTGCTGGGCTCGGCGCGCGAGGCGTTCGCGCAGGGCCTGGACACCACCGCCCTGGCCGGCGCGCTGCTGACGGCGACCGCCGCCCTGGTGGTGCACCGCCAGCTGCGCCCGCGCCCCGGCCGGCCCAGCGGGCAGCCGGCCGCCGAGCGCGTCAGCGCCTGACGCCGGCGCCCGGGGCGGCGCCTCAGCGCGCGACCACCGCACCCGCCGCCGGCGCCGCGCCCACCCCGGCGGTCGCGGCGCGCGGCAGCAGCGCGGCGGCGCGGCGGCGGTGCAGGTCCTCCGCGGCGCGCAGCTGCCGCTCGGCGCGCCCGGGCAGCGCGCGCACGGCCCCGGCCCACTCCCCGGCCGCCGCGCCGACGACGTCGGCGAGCACGCGGGCGGCGACCTGGCGCCGGTGCAGGCCGGCGAGCAGGTCCTCCAGCTCCAGCAGCGCCTGCACCGCGTCCTGGCGCGCGGACGGGGCGCTGGGCACGCGGTCCAGGACGGGCAGGCGGTGCAGCAGCGGCAGCAGCCGCGCGGCGCGCGCGGTGGCCCAGCTGACGCCGAGGACGGCCCAGTCGGTGCGCACCCCGAGCCGGCGCAGCGCGGCGCGCACGGTGGCGCGGTCGGCGCCGACCTGCCGGCGCAGGTCGGCGAGCACGGCGCGCTCGGCCAGCAGGTCGGGGTCGCGCGAGGCGCGGCGCAGCTGGTCGAGCAGGGTCGTGACCCGGGCCAGCTGCTCGTTGAGGTAGGCGGCCAGCGCGGGGTCGGCGTCGACGGCCGGGCGCGGGCTCCGCAGGCGCATCAGCACACCGCGACCGTACGGGCACGGGGCGGCACGGGTCGAACCGGTGCGCAGCGTGGCCGTCGCCCGTCCGGGTGAAGGAGCCCGATCGGGTGGAAGCACCCCGCCACGTGACGTAGCGTATAGATATAGTGACTCAGTGCTGATGCGTAGGGGGACGGATGAACGGCGCCCAGGGCGGTCTGCTCACGACCGAGGGACCAGCGGTCGACACGACCGTGACGCTCATGCCCGCGACGGGCACCGCCGAGCGCGGACCCCGCGTGCACACCGGCACCGTGCGCTCCTGGACCGCCGGCGCGGCCGGGCTGGTGGTCACCAGCCACGTGCTCGCCGACCCCGGCACCGTCGAGGCCCTCGACGGGCAGCGCGTGTGGGTCAGCACCGAGGCCGGCGAGCCGGGCGCGGTCGTGCCGCACGCCGTCTTCCAGGCGGTCGCGCAGGCGCACCGCTCCGACGAGCTGGCCCTGACCGGCGTGATGCTGCTGGCCTCGGAGACCCGGCGCGGCGCCGTGCGCGTGCCCGCCTCGCTGCCGGTGCACCTGACCACCCCCGACGGCGTCGCGGACGCGCGCACCGTCGACCTCTCGCGCAGCGGCCTGCGCCTGGAGGGCGACGAGCTGCCCGGCGAGCACGCCGAGGTCGACCTGGCCCTCGAGCTCGACGACGGCCTGGAGGTGCACGCGCGCGGCGAGGTGGTGCGCGTCGACGACGTCACCCACGAGGCCGTCGTGCGCTTCGTCGAGCTCGACGAGGGCGCCGCCGAGGTCCTCGAGCGCAGCGTGCTCAGCGAGCTGGCCCGGCGCAACCGGGGGTACTGAGGACCGGGCGCCGCCGGGCCCGCGCGCCCGGGCCCGCACGTGCGGGCGCGCCCGGCTACCGTCGCGGCGTGGAGCGCGGGCGGCACTGGGGCGGCAGCGGGCGCTGGGTCGAGGGCGAGCGGGTCTTCGCCCCGCCCGCCGGCGCCTTCGACCCCGACTGGGTGGCCGGCATCGTGCTGGACCGCGACCCCGGCGCCGGCGAGCGCGTGGCGCTCGCGCGCGCCGCGCAGCGCGCCCGCGACGCGCGCACCCGCGGCGCCGGCGACGAGGAGGCGCTGGCGGAGCTGACCGCCGCCGGCCTGGAGCCCGCCCTGGCCGCCGCGGTGCTGCGCGCCACCGACGACTTCGCCACCGCCTACGGCCTCTGAGGCCCGCCCCCGCGTCCCCCCACGGCTCTCGCGTACCCCCGCGTCAGGCGGAGGCGGGCCGGCCGCCGGGCGGGGCGCCTGCGGGCCCACCACCGCCGGGCCCACCGCCGGGCGCCGAGCCCGCGGTGGGCGCGGTGCGGGTGTCGACCCCGACGGTGAGGGAGGCGGCGTAGCCGGTGGTGGTGTCGCCGGTGACGGTGGCCAGCTGGGTGGCGGCGGAGTCGTCGCCGAAGACGCCGTCGCCGGCCAGGGTGACGCCCGCCAGGTTGCTCACCGACCGCTCGTAGCCGGCGGTGGCGTAGACGGCTTCGCACACCTCCTGCGGGAGGGCGAGCTGGGAGGTGGCGATCGCGTCGGCGGCGTCGGAGATCGAGTCGACGTCGGGGTAGACCTCGAAGTGCACGTGCGGCCAGCGCCCGGAGTAGCAGGCGGGGAAGACGCTGGTGAAGGTGACGCGGCCGTCGGCGTCGGCGACCTGCACCCCGCGCAGGTAGTCCTCGTCCTCGACGCCCTCGGAGTAGAGGGAGTACTTCCCGTCGCGGTCGCAGTGCCACACGTAGACGGCGGCGCCGGTGAAGGGCACGTCGCCGCCGGCCACGTCGACGACGTCCAGCGTCAGGGTCATCGGCACGCCGGCGGCGGTGGTGGTCGAGGTGCCGAAGGACGAGCGGATGTCCGAGCGCACCACCCCGGAGGCGGTCAGCACGTTCACGCCGTTGGAGCCGTCAGCGGGGTAGGGACCGGCGGTCTCGTCGGGGACCTCGCTCAGCGCCGAAGGGGACGAGCCGCCCGAGGAGGCGTCGGCGTCGCCCTCGCCGCAGGCGGCAAGGCCCAGGCCCAGCGCGCCGAGGCCCAGCGCGGAGAGCACGCGACGGCGCTCCAGCACGCGCCGGCGCGCGGTGGCCAGGTCGAAGGTCAGGCCCTGGTCGTCGACGTCCTCGTCCTGGCGCGGCAGGACGCGGCCCTGGTAGGTGCGCAGCTCCCGGTCGGTGCCCTCCTGCCGCCGGGGACGCTGCTGCTGGCGGGGACGGTGCTGCTCGCGCTGCAGCAGTCGCTCGAACGTGCTCACGGTGGTCTCCTCCTGGCTCACCCCCGCACCATCGACGCTGCACCGACGAACCGGGCGTGCGGGCGCTGTGGTGAGCCTGTGGGTGCGCGGCCGGGGCGCTCCCGGTGGCCGCGGCGGCGCGCGGTGCCTAGCGTCGCGGGCATGCAGCAGCGAAACCTCGGTCCCCGCACCGTCTCGGCCGTCGGCCTGGGCGCGATGCCCATGTCCATCGAGGGCCGCCCCGACGAGGAGCGCTCGATCGCCACGATCCACGCCGCCCTCGAGGCCGGCGTCACCCTGATCGACACCGCCGACGCCTACCACCTGCACGCCGACGAGGTCGGCCACAACGAGGAGCTCATCGCCCGCGCGCTGCGCAGCTGGGGCGGGGACACCTCGCAGGTCCTCGTCGCCACCAAGGGCGGGCACCTGCGCCCCGGCGACGGCTCGTGGACGCAGGACGGGCGCCCCGAGCACCTCGAGGAGGCCGCGAAGGCCTCCGCGAAGCGCCTGGGCGTGGAGGCGATCGGGCTGTACCAGTTCCACCGCCCCGACCCGGACGTGCCCTACGCGGAGTCGGTGGGCGCCCTGCGCGACCTGCTCGACGAGGGCGTCATCGAGCTGGCCGGCATCTCCAACGCGGACGTCGCGCAGATCGACGAGGCCAACGAGGTGCTCGGCGGGCGGCTGGTCTCGGTGCAGAACCAGTTCTCCCCCGCGTTCCGCTCCAGCCTGGGCGAGCTGCAGCACTGCGCGCAGCTGGGCGTGGCGTTCCTGCCGTGGAGCCCCCTGGGCGGCATCTCCAACGCCGGTGAGCTCGGCAGCCGGCACGGCGCGTTCCAGGAGGTCGCCGACGCGCACGGCGTCAGCGTCCAGCGGGTCGCCCTGGCCTGGCACCTCGCGCTGGCCCCGGTCGTCATCCCGATCCCGGGCTCCTCGCGCCCGCAGAGCATCACCGACTCCGCGCGCGCCGCCGAGCTGACCCTGACGGCCGACGAGGTCGCGAAGCTGTCGGAGGCGTGAGCGTGCGGACCGTCCCCCTGGGCACCAGCGGCCTGCAGGTGCCGAACGTCGTCCTGGGCCTCATGCGCATCGCCGACATGTCCGACGAGGAGGTGCGCACCCTGTGGGACACCGCCCGCGAGGCGGGCGTCACCTTCGTCGACCACGCCGACGTCTACGGGCAGGAGCTGCACCGCTGCGAGCGCCGGTGGGCCGAGGCCGTGCCGCTGAGCCCGTCCGAGCGCGACGCGGTCACCCTCCAGACCAAGTGCGGCATCGTCCCCGACGGGCCGTACTTCGACTTCTCGTACGAGCACATCGTGGAGTCCGTGGACGGCTCGCTGGAGGCGCTGAACACCGACCGCATCGACGTGCTGCTCCTGCACCGCCCCGACGCCCTCGTCGAGCCGGACGAGGTGGCTCGCGCGTTCGACGAGCTGCACCAGGCCGGCAAGGTGCGCGCGTTCGGCGTCTCGAACCACACCCCCGGCCAGATCGAGCTGCTCAAGCGCTCGGTCCGCCAGCCCCTGGTGGCCAACCAGCTGCAGCTGTCCATCACCCACGCGCCGCTGGTCGCGCAGGGCGTGGCGGCGAACATGCAGGAGCTGGACCAGTCCGTCTCGCGCGACGTGGGGCTGCTGGACTACTGCCGCCTGAACGACATCACGGTGCAGGCGTGGTCGCCGTTCCAGGCGGGTTTCTTCACCGGGGTGTTCCTGGACAACCCCGCCTACTCCGAGCTCAACGAGGTCCTGGACCGCCTCGCCGGGGAGCACGGGGTGCCGCCGCTGGCGATCGCCACCGCGTGGATCACCCGCCACCCGGCGGGCATGCAGGTGGTCCTCGGCACCACGAACCCCGGGCGGGTCGCGGCCGCGGCGCAGGGTTCGGACCTGCCGCTGACGCGCGCGCAGTGGTACGAGCTGTACCGGGCGGCGGGCTACACCGTCCCCTGACGGGTCCCCCGGCGCGGCCGGGGGCCGGGTTTGCGCGGCGGTGCGGCGGGTAGCTGGGGAGTGCGGCGCCCGCCGCTCCGCCGGACCCGACCCAGGAGGCGACCCCCGTGCCCGAACTGCCCCAGCCCGTCAACGACAACACCATCAAGGTCCGCCAGCTCAGCCACTACCAGTTCTCCTGGGTGGCCGGCGAGCCGGGCCGGAACGGCGCGTACACCCTCCAGCTCGTCCTCGACGAGGGCGCGTGGGAGGAGGTCCTGACCCTGACCGCGGACGACGCCGACGCGCTGCAGGACCTGCTGGTGAACACGAAGGACGTGCACTACGACATCGAGCGCCGCACGCTGATGTTCGGGGTCACGCGCGCCGGGGAGTGAACCCGCGGCGGCGCGGGCGGGGGTGAGCGGACGGCGGCCCGGGGGATCCGCGGGCGTTCTTCCCCAACACTCGAAGCCCCCCGGGCCGCCGGGACGATTCCACCACGGACCGGCGCCGACGGCCAGCCCCAGCGGGTCGGCCGGCGGCGCCGGTCCGCGCGGGCGCCGGGGGTCAGTACGCGACGGTGAAGCGCTGCCGGCGGTGCGCGGCGCTATCGACCTCGTCGGCCACGGCCAGCGCGAAGTCGTCGCCGGAGACGAACGACTCCCCGGAGGCGTCGGTCAGCAGCAGGTCGCCGCCGGTGCGGTAGGTGCCGGTGCGCTCGCCGGGGGCGAAGGCGCCGAACCCGGCGGCGGGGCTGACGTAGAACCAGTCCAGGGACTCCTCCGAGGCGCGCAGGTCGTCCAGGACGGCCGCGGCCTCCAGCGCCTCGGGCTTGAAGGCGTCGGGGAACCCCTCGGTGTCCACCAGGCGCGGGCCGCCCTCGGCCACCAGCAGCGAGCCGGCGCCGCCGACCACGCCCAGGCGCGCACCGCGCTCGCGCACCAGGCCGGCCAGCTCGCGCAGCACCGGGCGCACGCGCCCCTCGAGCTCCCCGCGCGGGGCCAGCGAGGAGAGCACCACGTCGGCGCCGTCCACGGCCCGCTCGAGCACTTCGCGCTCGAGCACCGAACCGGCCAGGTGCCGCACGCCCTCCAGCGGCTGCTGCGGGGCGGTGCGGCTGACGGCCGTCACCTCGTGCCCGCGCGCGGCCAGCTCGCGGCTGATGCGGCTGCCCGCGTACCCGGTGCCGCCCAGGACCGTCACCCGTGCCATGCGTGCTCCTCCTCGTCCCGGGGCCCGCGGTGGGCCCCGCCGCGGCGACGGTAGGCGAGCGGGTCGCGCGCGGCGAACGGGCCCGTCCCGCGCGCGGTGCGCGGGACGGGCCCGGGAGGAGCCGCGCCGGGAGGCGGCGGTTCAGGAGGGGGTGGAGGCGTCCGCGTAGCGCAGCACGGCGCCGATGCCCTGCACGAGGTCCGGCCGCTCGGCGACCAGCTCGATCTCCGCGTCCGAGGCGGCCAGCGCCCGCACGATCGCCGCGTCGGCGCGCACCCGCAGCGGCTCGCCGTCCACGCCCAGGGCGCGCACCTCGTCGGCGGTGGTGCCGATCTCCAGCGGGCCCGCGCCCACCCACAGCGTCTCGGAGTCCTCGCCGGGGTTCGGGTCGTCGCGCAGCAGCACCGTGCGCACCTGACCGCGCCGCAGCGCGTCCACGACCGGGCCCAGGCCCTTGACGGCGCGCCCGCCGCGGCCGGCCTCCTGCTCGAACTCGTCGACCACCGCGTCGCGGCGGCGGCGGCGCACCTGCTCCAGCGCCTCGGCGACGGCGGCGTTGAACGACTCCTCGTGCACGCCGGCGTGCCGGCTGCCGCCGGGCACGTCCACGAGCAGCTCCAGGACCTGCTTGGCGGCCTTGCCGCGCAGCGCGGCGGCGGCCTTGGTGTCGCCGGTCAGCAGCACCACCTCCGGGTGCTGCTCGCGCACGATGGTGTGCAGCTCGTCGGCCACGGCGGCGGCGTTGTGGTCCCAGGAGTCCTGCACGGCGTGCTGGTAGCGCAGCGCCGCCCAGCCCCCGCCGGGGACCTTGTGCAGCAGGTCGTGCCCGGCGGTGACCTCGCGGACCTCCTCGCTGCCGCGCGGCGCGTCGGAGCTGGTGACGGTGATGTCGGCGCCGGCGCGGTCCAGCTCGACGAGGACGTAGCGCACGTCGTCGGCCAGCGAGCGCACCAGCGGCATCAGGTGCGCCACGGGGCCGCTGACGGCCTCGTCCTGGGCGGGCGGGTCCGGGAGCAGGACGTCGATCTCGATGCCGTCGGCGGAGGCGATGAGCGCCCGCCCGACCGGGCCGCCGACCTCGGGGGGCGTGGTGGCGACGCCGTCCAGCGCCTGCAGCGCCCCCTCGGGCGCGCCCTGCCCGGCGAGGGCGTCGCGGGCGTCCTTCCAGCGCACCTCCATCTCGTGCGCGCCGGTCTCGCGGGTGCGCGAGACGTCGACGTAGACGCACACGTGGGGGCCGGGATCGGTGGAGACGGGCTTGAGCCAGTCCAGCTTCACGGACGTGTCCTCCTCGACGGGTTCGACCGGCGGTGTCCTGTCGTCTTACCCAGCGTGGCGGGGGTCAACCCCGCGACACGCGGCGCTCAGGACCCCGCCGCACCACCCGCCGCACCACCCGCCGCACCGCCCGCCGCACCGCCCGTCGCACCGGCGTACAGCCAGCGCCCGCCCTCGCGGCGGAAGGCGGACACCTCGTGCTGCACCCGGCGGCGCCCGCCCTCGCGCGCGTGCGCCTCGAACTCCACGGTGCCCGCGTCGTCGAAGGGGCCGCCGCCGGTGGTGGCGAGCACGACCAGGCGCCGCCAGCGGTCCCCGGTGCCGGCGAGGTCCAGCGCGCCGGGGCGGTCGCGGCGGTCCCAGGTGCGCAGCAGGTACGCCTCGTCCTCGCGCACGAAGGCGCTGTAGCGCGAGCGCATCAGCGCCTCGGCCGTGGGGGCCGGCTCACCGGCGTGGTGGCGGCCGCAGCAGGCGGCGTACGGCTCGCCCCACCCGCACGGGCAGGGCGCGGCGGGGTCCACCTCGCGCACGGGCCCGGCCCGTCCTCAGCCCGCCCTCGGCCCGCCCTCAGCCCGCCGCCGGGCGGGCGCCGTGGACGACGTCGTAGACGAGCTTGGTGACGCCGTTGGGGTACGTCTCGGACTCGCGCACCGACAGCAGCTGCATGTCCTTGTCCGCGTCGCTGAACAGGCGCTTGCCGGCGCCGAGCAGGACGGGGAAGACGAGCAGGTGGTAGCGGTCCACCAGGTCGGCATCGGCCAGCGAGCGGGCCAGGGAGGCGCTGCCGTGCACGGCGATCGGGCCGCCGTCGGTCTCCTTCAGCGCGGCGACGTCGTCGAGCGAGCGCAGGACGGTGGCCGGCCAGCGCTCGTCGTCGCGCTGCAGGGTGGTGGAGACCACGTAGCGCGGCATGGCGTTGTAGCCGGCGAAGTCCTCCACGTCCGGCCACACCGGCGCGAACGCCTCGTAGCTGACCCGCCCGAGCAGCAGGGCGGTGGTCTCCTCCTGCTCGCGGCCCTTGATCTCGTAGACGGCCTCGTCGAACTCGACGGCGTTGAACGTCCACCCGCGGTTGCGGTACGTCCCCTCACCGCCGGGGGACTCCACCACGCCGTCCAGGGACGTGAAGGCGGTGACGACGAGGGGGCGCATGGTTCCTCCTGCGGGGTGCTTCCGGCGGCTGTCGAGGGGGTGGACCGGCGCGGACCACCGTAGTCACCGGTGCGGGTGCGGGTCCCCGGCGCGCGGGGCGCGGCGCGCGGCTCAGGCGCAGATGTCGTCGGTGGCGACGCGCTCGGGGATCGGCGCCACCGGCGCCGGCGGGGCGGCGGGCGCGGCGCCGCCGACGCGGGCGCGCACGTCGAGCACCCGGTACGCGGCCGAGGAGACCTCCACGACGACCGCGCGGCCCAGCGAGGGGTCCAGGCGGGTGGGCGCGCCGCCCAGGGCGGCCGCGACGGTGGCGGCGCTGTCGGCGCGCTCGGCGCCGTGGCGCACCAGCACGGGCGTGCCCGGGGCGGTGGCGGTGCCGTCGCCGGTGCCGGCGGGGGCGAAGCCCACCGCCGCCAGCTGGCCGGCGAGCACCCCGGCGGTGCCGGCGGGGGCGCCGACGTTGAGCACCTGCACGGCCACGTCGGCCGGCGCGACGAGCAGCTGCGAGCTGGTGGCCGGGTCGGGCGCCGGGGCGGGCGCCGTCTCCGGCGCGCCGGTGTCGTCCTCGCGGATGCGCCGCCACAGCTCGTCGGCGGCCGCCGTCCACTGCACGCGCGCGTCGTTGCGCGGGTACGGCTCGACGGGGACGGTCACGAAGCGCACGCCGTCGGCGGGCAGCTGCTGCAGGCCGCGCGCCAGCTCCGCGAGCCGGCCGAAGTCCGCCAGCCCCGGGTCGGTGGTCACCGAGCGGGTGGCGGCGTTGAGGAAGCCGTAGAGGCGGTCCGGGCGCAGCAGCGTCTCGGAGCTGGTGACCTTCTGCACGATCGAGGACATCAGCGCCTGCTGGCGGTCGATGCGGGAGATGTCCGAGCCGTCGCCGACGCCGTAGCGCACCCGCGCGTACGCCAGCGCCGTCTCGCCGTCCACGTCGTGCGTGCCGGCGGCCAGGTGGAGGTTGGCGCGGTCGCTGTCGATGTCCTCGGGCGTGCAGATCGTCACCCCGCCCAGGGCGTCGATCATGGAGCGGAAGCCGCTGAAGTCCACGACGGCGTAGTGGTCGACGTACACGCCGGTCAGCGCCTCGACGGTCTCGATGGTGCAGGCCGGGCCGCCCTCGGAGAACGCCTCGTTGAACATGTCCAGCTGCGCGGGCACCACCTCGCCGGTGGGCGCGGTGCACTCGGGGATCGCCACCATCGAGTCGCGCGGGATGCTCACGAAGGTGGCGCTGCGCCGGTCGCCGGCCAGGTGCACCAGCACGGTGGTGTCCGAGCGGGCGCCGGGGTCGGCGGCCTCGCCGCCGTAGGCGTCGCCGGTGCCGTCGGCCAGGGCGCGGGTGTCGCTGCCCATGACGAGCACGTTCAGCGGGGTGGTCGCCGCGGTGCTCCCGCGCTCGGGCCGCTCGCCCAGCAGGCCGGAGACGTCGCGGGCGGTGATGTTGCCCTGCAGGCGCTGGTAGGCGTACACGCCGCCGCCGGCGGCGGCCAGCACGAGCACCACCGCGGCCACCAGCACCACCCGCAGCACCCGGGCGGCGGTGCGGTGCGCGTGGCTGGCGTGCCGGCCGCGCGCGCGCAGGCCCGCGCCGGGCACGTCGGCGCGCGGCGGGGTCGGGTCGGCGGTGATCGGCACGGGCTCAACGGTACGTGCCGCCCGGGTGCCGCCCGCGCAGTCCGGGCCGGGCCCCACCGCGCGTGCGCGAGGTCTCCACACGCGCACCGCGCGCCGGACCCTCGGCGCACCGGGGCCCTCAGGCGCCCTCGACCGTGCCGTCGTTGATGGCGAGGTGGTCGGCGAGCAGCGGGAAGAGCACCGTGAAGCACAGCAGCACCACGCCGGCCGCCACGAGCAGGCTCACCAGCAGCCGCACCCACCACGGCCCGGGCAGGACCCGCCACCACCACGCGTACACGCCGTCCCCCCGCCTCAGCCGACCGGTGCCAGCGACGCGGGCGGCCCGGCGGCGCGGTCCTGGGAGGACTGCAGCAGGGCGTGCACCACGTAGCGCTGCCGCGCGGAGTTCATCGGGTGGCAGGCGGTCATCGTCAGCCACGCCTGCGTCGGCTCCGCGCCCGGCTCACCGGGCACCGGGGCGATCACCTCCACCCGCCGCGGGCTGACCACCTCCCAAGAGCGCACCCGGTAGGTGTACCAGCGCTCGGCGGTGGCCACGACGACCGCGTCGCCCTCGCGCAGCTCGGCGATGCGGTGGAACGGCTTGCCGTAGGTGACGCGGTGCCCGGCCAGGGCGAGGTTGCCCACCTCGCCGGGCAGCGCGGTGCCCCCGTAGTGCCCGATGCCCTCCTTCAGCTCGGCGGTGCCGGTGCCCTCCACCACGGGTACCGCGTAGTCCGCGCCGAAGCGCGGCACGTAGGTGATGGCGAAGGCGTCGCCGGTGGGCGGGCGCTGGTCCACCTGCGGCGCGGCCGGCGCGGGGGCCTGGGCGGGGGCCTGCGCGGGGGCCTGGGCGGGGGCCTGCGCGGGGGGCTGCACCGCCGGGGCCGCGGGCGCGGCGGGGGCGGCGGCGTCCCAGCGCTCCTGCAGGCTCGTGACGGTGGCCGCCTGCGCGCGCCCGCTGGTGAAGTCGGTCCAGTGCAGCTGCCACACGACGAACAGCAGCGTGAGCACCCCGGCGGTCAGCAGCAGCTCGCCGAGCACGCCGGTGGCGCGGCGGATCACGCGGCGCTCCGGGCGGCGTCGAGGGTGGTGGAGCCGTCGAAGGCGGGCAGCAGCAGGGCGTCGGGCGCCTCGCCGACCTCCACGGACCAGCCCAGGCCGTAGGCGTCGACGTACTGGCGGTAGACGGCCACCTGCGCGCTGGCGTCCAGCGCCGCGCGCAGCGCGTCCGGGTCGCCGATCGCGGAGATCGCGTACGGCGGGGAGTAGGTGCGCCCCTGCAGGACGAGGACGTTGCCGACGCAGCGCACCGCGGAGGTGGACACGATGCGCTGGTCCACGATCGTCATCGCCTCCGCGCCGCCGGCCCACAGCGCGTTGACCACCGCCTCGACGTCCTGCTGGTGCACGACGAGGTCGTCGGGACCGACGCCCTCGGGGCGCACGCCGTCGGGGGCGTCGTCCAGGACGACCGTCACCCCCGGGCCGGTGACGGCCAGGGCGCCGGAGGCGGTGCCCAGGGCCGCGTCGGCCAGCGGGTCGGCCAGCGGGTCGTCCAGCGGGTCGCGCTGCCCGCCGGCCGGCGCGGCGGCGCGGCTGAGCTCGTCCACCTCGGCGCGCAGCTGCGCCACGCGCGCGGCGCGCTGCTCGTTCAGGCGGGAGCGCTCGACGACGAGCGCTCCCAGGTCGGCGGTCTCCGAGCGCAGGTCGGTGCCGCGCGAGGTCAGGGCGCTGGTGGCGAAGAGCAGCCCGGCCAGCGCGAACACGCCCGCCACGGCGGCGCGCCGGCCCAGCGGGCGCAGCCCGCCCGTCCTCCGCACCAGCACCGCTCCCCCTCCCGCCGGCCCCGCCCCACGCACCCGCCGTGCGACCGTGCGCGGAGCCGCGCCCACTACGCTAACCAGGCGAACAGCGTGGCTCGCGCCACTCGTCCCGACCCGGAGGTTGACGTGTCCCAGTCCCGCGACGAGCGGCAGCGCGACGAGGAGGCGGCCGAGCGCGCCGGGGCGGGCGCCGCGGGCGCGCGCGCTGCGAAGCGGCGGCGGCGCCGGGGCGCGGACGCGGAGGACGGCGTGGCCGCGGCCGACCGGGCCGTCAAGGCGCGCAACCAGCTCACCCCGCGCTGGTGGATCTACCTCATGGTCGCGTTCATGGTCGCGGGGCTGGTGTGGATCGTCACCTTCTACCTCTCCAGCGCCCAGTACCCGGTGCCCGGCTGGGACAACTGGAACCTCGTGGCCGGCTTCGCCCTGGTCCTCGTCGGCTTCGCCATGACCACGCGCTGGCGCTGAGCGCCGCGCGGCCAGCAGCCGCGACCGTCCCCGACGACCCCGGGGTGCCCCTGGCGCCCCGGGGTCCTCGCGTTCCCGTCCCCGGTCGCGACCGGCGCGGGCGACGAGGGGGTGGTGAGGGGTGAGCGGCGGGTGCGGGGCCCGTCAGCCCCTGGGGACGACCTGTGGACCGGCGGGGGACGAGCGGGGGACGGGCGCCGCGGTGTCCACAGGAGTTGTCCACCGACTCGTCCACAGCCTGTGGAGGAGTGTGGGAAAGCGTCACCTCCGTCCACACGGCAACCCACAGAACGTGGACAACACCGGGCCGTTCGCACAGGTGTGCGAACCGCCTGTGGACGAGCGCGGGGCTGTGGAAGGGCGTGGACGACCCGGTGGACACTGTGCGCGACGGGCTGTGCGCGGAGCGCTCAGGCGACGGCTCGGACGGCCGCGAGGGCGAGCAGGCCGAGCACGACGACGGCCACCGCGGCCAGCCCGGCCCACTGCGTGCCGGGGCCGCGGCGCCGGGTGCGCACCAGCAGGGCGGAGACGGCGAAGCCGGTGAGCAGGCCGCCGAGGTGCGCCTGCCAGGAGATGCCGGGGATGAAGACGCCCAGCAGGAAGTTCACGGCGATGAGCGCGGTGATCTGCCGGGTCTGCCGTCCCAGGTGCCGGTTGACCGTCAGCAGCGCCGCGAAGAGGCCGAAGACGGCGCCGGAGGCGCCCACCAGGCTCGTGCCGGCCGTGCCGGGCAGCAGCAGGCCGCCGGCCGCCCCGCCGAGGGCGGAGAGCAGGTACACGGCCGCGAAGCGCGCCCGGCCCAGCAGGGGCTCGAGGTACTGCCCCACCAGCCACAGCGCGTAGAGGTTGAAGAGCAGGTGCAGCGGCGAGGCGTGCAGGAACGCCGAGGTCAGCGGCTGCCACCAGGTGCCGGGGCCGAAGCCGTTGAGGTAGCGCGGCTCGTTGACCAGCGGCAGGTAGTAGTAGACCTCGTCGGGCAGCACGTAGCGGGCCGCGAACAGGACCAGGCACGCCACGACCAGCGAGCGCGTCACGAGGGTGTCGCGCCCGCGCACCGCGCCGCCGAGGGTCGTGCGGCCCTGCCGGACCGTGCGGTTGCCCTCGGCGACGCAGTCCACGCACTGCACCCCGACGGCGGCGGGGCGCTGGCACTGCGGGCACGCGGGCCGCTCGCAGCGCTGGCAGCGCACCCAGGACTCGCGGTCGGGGTGCCGGGGGCAGACGGGCACCCCGGTGGACGTCTCGTTCGCGGCGTCGGTCACGCAGCGCTCAACGCACCGGGGGCCCCGGTCGTTCGCGCGTTCCGCGCAGGGCGGAACGCGCCGGGCGCGTCAGCGCTCGACGTCGACCCCGGTGATGACGACGGGCTCGCGCGGGGCGTCGGCCGGGCCGGTGGGCAGGGCCGCGATGGCGTCCACGACGCGGCGGCTCTCGTCGTCGGCGACCTCGCCGAAGATGGTGTGCCGGCCGTTGAGGTGCGGGGTGGTGGCGACGGTGATGAAGAACTGCGAGCCGTTGGTGCCGTGGCCGGCGATCTTGCCGGCGTTGGCCATGGCGAGCAGGTACTCCTTGTCGAAGCGCAGCTCGGGGTGGATCTCGTCGTCGAACTGGTAGCCGGGGCCGCCGCGGCCGTCGCCGCGCGGGTCGCCGCCCTGGATCATGAAGCCGTCGATGATGCGGTGGAAGGTCAGGCCGTCGTAGAAGCGGTCGGTCCGCGACTCGCCGGTGGAGGGGTCCTTCCACTCCTTGGTGCCCTCGGCCAGCCCGACGAAGTTCGCCACCGTCTTCGGGGCGTGGTTCTCGAACAGCTCCAGGCGGATGTCGCCGTGGTTGGTGTGCAGGGTCGCGCGCATGGCCGTCATCGTCGCACGGTGCCCCCCGGGGCCCGCACGCCGGAGCCGCCCGCCGGCGGCGCACGCTGGCGCACCGGCCCACCCTGCGGTGGGATGGGGTGGCCGGCCGCGCAGGGGCACGAGGCAGGGGCACGAGCCCGCGCCCCCGGGCGTTGCCCCGGCGAGACGACCGCAGACGGAGGAGGAACGGATGTCCCGGACCACGAACCGGACCGACAAGCTGGTGCAGGTCCGCGACCAGGGCACGGCCCTCGCGGAGAAGGTCGCCCCCGCCGTGGAGAGCGCGAGGGCGTGGGCCACGCCCCACGTCGAGACGGCCCGCACCTGGGCCACCCCGCACGTGGAGAGCGCCCGCACCTGGGCCACGCCCCACGTCGAGAGCGCGCGCACGTGGGCGACGCCCCACGTCGAGAGCGCCCGCACGTGGGCCACCCCGCACGTGGAGAGCGCCGGCCAGCACGTCGGCGCCGCCGCCCAGCGGGTGGCGCCCGCGGTGGACACCGCGCGCGAGAAGATCACCGGTGAGCTGCTGCCGCGCCTCGTCGACGTCGTGCACGACGCGGCCGACACGGCGAAGACGGCCGCCACCCCCGCGGTCGCCGCCGCCGGCACGGCCGCCACGGCCGCCGCCGCCAAGGGCGCCGCGTCCGTCACCTCCGCGGCGGCCAAGGGCGCCGCCGCGACGACGGCCGCCACCACCGCCGCCAAGGGCGCGGCGACCGCCGCCGCGGCCAAGGGCGCCAGCACCGCCCTGAGCGGCACGAAGGTCGCCCGCGAGCGCAGCGCCGACGCGCTGGCGGTGCTCAAGGGCGAGGCGACCGTCAAGCGCAGGAAGCCCCGGCGCGGGCGCCGCGCGCTGGTCCTGCTCGCGCTGCTCGGCGCGGGCGCGGCCGCCTTCAGCGCGGTGCGCAGCCGCCGCCAGGAGGACCCGTGGGCCGCCCCGGGCGCCGCGTGGACGCCGGCGGCGCCGACGAACTCGCCCACCGCCACCGCCGCCCCCGTGCCGGACCCGCCTGCCGCTACCACCACCGCCTCCCCCGCTGCCGACGCGCCGGCTGCGGGCGGCACCGGCGCGGGCGCGACCGCCGCGAGCGCGACGGGCGAGGCCACCACGGGCGAGGCCACCACGAGCGGCGTGACGGACGGGGCGGACACCCCGCTGGACCTGCCCGCCGAGCCGCCGTCGAACGCGGTGCGCAACTTCGAGGAGGCCACCTCCCCGGTGGTCGAGGACGTCCCGGACGCCGACGACACCGAGGGCGGCGAGAAGCGCGCCTGACGCGGCCCGCGGACCCGCCCCGCACGACGGAGGCCCCCACCCGCAGGGGTGGGGGCCTTCGCGGTGCCCGGGTGGAGGCGAGGGGACTCGAACCCCCAACCCCCTGCTTGCAAAGCAGGTGCGCTACCAGTTGCGCCACACCCCCGGTGCGGACGCCGTGCTCAGCGCACGGTGTCCGTGGCCTCGGCCCACAGGTCCCGCTCGGCCTTCGCGGACGAGCGCTGGCGCCAGGCCAGGGCGGCACCCGCGACGGCGGCCACCAGCAGCAGCTTCTTCACCCGTGACCTCCAGCGGACTCGCAGAACGAGCTCGAACGCTAGCACGCGGGCCCGCCCGGACCCCGGCGCGCACGTGCCCGCCGTCCGCCTTGCCGTCGCCGGCCGCGGCGGGGAGGGTGCGCACGTGAGCAGCGAGCAGGAGCGGTTCGAGCAGCTGAGGCGCCGGGCGAGGGCGAAGGGCTGGACGCTGGAGGCGCCCACGAAGCGCCACCCCGGCTACCTGCTCACCAGCGGCAGGCCCGGTGCGGCCGACGCGCGCATCGCCTTCGGCGCGGCCGGCCCGGTGCTGACGCTGGAGGAGGCCGAGGCGTACGTGCGGGACCTGCCCGGCGCGTGAGGACGGCGGGACGGCGAGAGGCCCGCTCCCCCACCGGGGGAACGGGCCTCTGCTCGCGGGTGGGCCTAGGAGGACTTGAACCTCCGACCTCTTCCTTATCAGGGAAGCGCTCTAACCGACTGAGCTATAGGCCCTCGACCGCAGCGCGGCGACGTCCACTGTACCGGACGGGCAGGGGTGCCGCCGACCACCGGCCGGCGGCACCGGCGGGCGCTCAGTCGTCCGAGAGGGTCACCCGCAGGCCGCCGACCAGGGCGGACGAGACGTTGTAGAGGAACGCCAGGATCGTCGACAGCGCCGTCAGCAGCACCACGTCGACCACCGCGATGACGGTGGCCAGCGAGAGCACCTTGCCCAGGGCGAGGTAGTCCAGCAGGTCCACCTCGACGTCGCCGCCGACCACGTCGCGCAGCAGGCCGTTGACGTCGGTGAACACGCCCATGCCGTCCAGCACGCTCCACACGACCGCCGTGGCCACCACCAGGGCGATGCCCACGGCCACCGAGAGCAGGAACGACAGCTTCGTCACCGACCACGGGTCGATGCGCGCCAGCGTCAGCCGCACGCGCCGCGGCACGTCCACCGCGGCGGCGGGGCGGCCCGCGGGCCGCGAGCGCGCCGCCGAGCCGCTGCGCGGGGTCGCCGCGGCAGCAGCGGGCGAGGAGGCCGTGCGTTCGGCGGGGCTCACGAGGCACCTCCGGTGTCGGTGTCGGTGCCGGCCGCGGTGTCGTCGTCGGCCGACCGGTCAGACCGTACGTCATCGACGGCGTCCGGCGCAGTGTCTCCGGACGCCGGGGGCTCGTCCGCACCCAGCGCCGCGGACTGGTCGTCGCCGCTGCCGGCGACGTCGACCAGCGGGTCGTCCACGCCCTCGACGGTGGCCTCGGAGGCCTCCTGGGCGGCGACCTCCTCGTCGAGGACCCGCTCGGCGTTGCGGGCCACGGCGATGATGCGGTCGCCCGTCTCGGGCCGGGCGAACGTCACGCCCATGGTGTCGCGGCCCTTGGCGGGCACCTCGTCCACCCGCGAGCGCACCACGCGCCCGCCGGCCATGACGACGAGCACCTCGTCGTCCTCGGAGACGGTCAGCGCGCCCACGAGGTCGCCGCGCGCCTCGGCCAGCTTGGCCACCTTGATGCCCAGCCCGCCGCGGCCCTGCCGGCGGTACTCGCCGATCGCCGTGCGCTTGGCGTAGCCGAGCTCGGTGACCACGAAGACGTCGAGGTCGTCGCGGGCCACGGCCATCGCCAGCAGCTCGTCGTCGCCGCGGAACTTCATGCCCGTGACGCCGGAGGTGGCCCGGCCCATCGGCCGCAGCGTGTCGTCGTCGGCGCAGAAGCGCACGCTCATGCCCTTGCGCGAGACGAGGAAGAGGTCCTCGCCCTCGGCGACGAGGGCGGCGGCGAACAGCTCGTCGTCGACCTCCTCGCCGTCGGCGCCGGGGCGCTGGCGCAGGTTGATGGCGATGAGGCCGCCGGAGCGGTTGGAGTCGTACTCGCTCAGGCGGGTCTTCTTCACCACGCCGCCGCGGGTGGCCAGCACCAGGTAGGGCGCCTGCTCGTAGTCCTCCACGTCGAGCACGGCCACGATGCGCTCGCCCGGCTGGAACGCCAGCAGGTTCGCCACGTGCTGCCCGCGCCCGTCGCGCCCGCCCTCGGGCAGCTCGTAGCCCTTGGCGCGGTACACGCGCCCGAGGTTGGTGAAGAACAGCAGCCAGTGGTGGGTGGTGGTGGTGAAGAAGTGCTCCACCACGTCGTCCTCGCGCAGGCTCGCCCCGCGCACGCCGCGGCCGCCGCGGCGCTGGGCGCGGTAGAGGTCGGTGCGGGTGCGCTTGGCGTACCCGCCGCGGGTGACGGTGACGACGACGTCCTCGACGGGGATGAGGTCCTCGACGCTCATGTCGCCCTCGAAGGGCAGCACCTGCGTCTTGCGCTCGTCGCCGTACTTCTCGACGAGCTCGGTCAGCTCGTCGCCGACGATGCGCCGCTGGCGCTCGGGGCGGGCCAGGACGTCGTTGTAGTCGGCGATGCGGCGCTCGAGCTCGTCGTGCTCGTCGGTCAGGCGCTGGCGCTCCAGCGCGGCGAGCTGGCGCAGCTGCATGGTGAGGATGGCGCGCGCCTGCACCTCGTCGATCTCCAGCAGGCCCATGAGGCCGTCGCGGGCGGCGTCGACGGTGGCCGAGGCCCGGATGAGGGCGATGACCTCGTCCATGGCGTCCAGTGCCTTCAGCAGCGCGCGCAGGATGTGCGCGCGCTCCTCGGCCTTGCGCAGCCGGAAGCGGGTGCGCCGCACGATGACGTCGAGCTGGTGGGCGACCCAGTGCTTGAGGAACGCGTGGATCGGCAGGGTGCGCGGCACCCCGTCGACCAGGGCGAGCATGTTCGCGCCGAAGTTCTGCTGCAGCTGGGTGTGCTTGTAGAGGTTGTTCAGCACGACCTTGGCCACCGCGTCGCGGCGCAGCACCACCACGAGGCGCTGGCCGGTCTTGCCGGAGGTCTCGTCGCGCACGTCGGCGATGCCGGTCAGGCGCCCGTCGCGCACGAGGTTGGCGATGTTCTCGGCGAGGTTGTCGGGGTTGACCTGGTAGGGCAGCTCGGTGATGACCAGGCAGGTGCGGCCCTGGATCTCCTCGACCTCGACGACCGCGCGCATCGTGATGGAGCCGCGGCCGGTGCGGTAGGCGTCGTCGATGCCGCGGTGGCCCAGGACCTGCGCGCCCGTGGGGAAGTCGGGGCCCTTCACGCGCTGCAGGACCGCCGCGAGCTGCTCCTCGTCGGAGGCGTCGGGGTGCTCCAGCAGCCAGGAGACGCCGTCGGCGACCTCGCGCAGGTTGTGCGGCGGGATGTTGGTGGCCATGCCGACCGCGATGCCGGCGGAGCCGTTGACCAGCAGGTTGGGGAACCGGCTGGGCAGCACGTCCGGCTCGTCGGTGTGCCCGTCGTAGTTCGGCGAGAAGTCGACGGTCTCCTCGTCGATGTCGCGGACCATCTCCATGGCCAGCGGCGCCATGCGGCACTCGGTGTAGCGCGGCGCGGCGGCCGGGTCGTTGCCGGGCGAGCCGAAGTTGCCCTGGCCGTCCACCAGCGGGTAGCGCAGCGACCAGTCCTGCGCCAGGCGCACCAGCGCGTCGTAGATGGAGACGTCGCCGTGCGGGTGGTAGTGGCCCATGACGTCGCCGACGACGCGCGCGCACTTGGAGTACCCGCGGTCGGGGCGGTACCCGCCGTCGAACATCGCGTACAGGACGCGCCGGTGCACCGGCTTGAGCCCGTCGCGCACGTCCGGCAGGGCGCGCGAGACGATGACGCTCATCGCGTAGTCCAGGTAGGACCGCTGCATCTCCAGCTGCAGGTCGACCTGCTCGACGCGGTCGCCGGCGGGTGGCTCGGTGGTGCTCTCGCTCACGAAGGGGTCTTCCTCTCAGGCGTCGACGTCGGGTGCGGCCGGCCACGCGGTTCCACGTGGAACGGCCCGCTCAGACGTCGAGGAACCGGACGTCGCGGGCGTTGCGCTGGATGAACGTGCGGCGGGACTCCACGTCCTCGCCCATGAGCACGGAGAACATCGCGTCGGCCGCGGCGGCGTCCTCCAGCGTCACCTGCAGCAGCGTGCGGTGCGCCGGGTCCATCGTCGTCTCCGACAGCTCGTCCCAGTTCATCTCGCCCAGTCCCTTGTAGCGCTGGACGTTGTTCTCCTTGGGCAGCTTCTTGCCCGCCGCCCGGCCGGCCTCGATGAGGGCGTCGCGCTCGCGGTCGGAGTAGGCGAACTCGTGCGCCGTGCCGCCGCTCCACTTGATGCGGTACAGCGGCGGCTGGGCGAGGTAGACGTGCCCGTTCTCCACCAGCGGGCTCATGTACCGGAACAGCAGCGTCAGCAGCAGCGTGCGGATGTGCTGACCGTCGACGTCGGCGTCCGCCATGATGATGATCTTGTGGTACCGCAGCTTGTCGAGGTTGATCTCCTCGCCGATGCCGGTGCCGAACGCGGTGATGAGGGCCTGGACTTCCTGGTTGCCCATCGCCCGGTCCAGGCGCGCCTTCTCGACGTTGAGGATCTTGCCGCGGATCGGCAGGATCGCCTGGGTGCGCGGGTTGCGCCCGCGGGTGGCCGAGCCGCCGGCGGAGTCGCCCTCGACGATGAACACCTCGCACTCGGCGGGGTTGTTCGACTGGCAGTCCTTGAGCTTGCCCGGCAGCGAGTTGCGCTCCAGCAGGCTCTTGCGGCTGGCCTCGCGCGCCTTGCGCGCCGCCTGCCGCGCCACCGACGCCGAGTGCGCCTTGCGCACGATGACCCGCGCCTCGTTGGGGTGCGAGGCGAACCAGTGGCCCAGGTGCTCGCGCACCTGCGCGTTGACGAAGGTGCGCGCCAGGGTGTTGCCCAGCTTCGTCTTCGTCTGCCCCTCGAACTGCGGCTCGCGCAGCTTCACGGAGATGACCGCGGACAGGCCCTCGCGGATGTCGGCGCCCTCGAGGGTGTCCTTCTCCTTCAGCAGCTTCTGCTCGCGCGCGTAGTCCTGCACCAGGCTCGTCAGCGCCGTGCGGAAACCCGTCTCGTGGGTGCCGCCCTCGGAGGTGTTGATGTTGTTCGCGTACGTGAACACCGCCTCGGAGTAGGCGGTGGTCCACTGCAGCGCCAGCTCCACGGAGATGCCCTGCTCGGTGTCCTCCGCCTCCAGGGAGATGACGGAGTCGTGCAGCGGCTCGTTCTTCTTCTGCGCGTTGATGTGCCGCACGTAGTCGACCAGGCCGCCGTCGTAGCGGTAGGTCACCTCGTGCAGGGGGACCTCGTCGACCGCCTCGGCCTCGGCGTCGCCGTCCTCGCGCGAGCGCTCGTCGCGCAGCGAGATGGTCAGGCCCTTGTTCAGGAAGGCCGTCTGCTGGAAGCGGGTGCGCAGCGTCTCGAAGTCGAAGGTGGTGGTCTCGAAGGTCTCGGCGCTGGGCCAGAAGGTCACCGTGGTGCCGGTGGCGTCGGTCTCCTCGCCCTTGGCCAGCGGGGCCAGGGGCACGCCGTCGGCGTAGGACTGGCGCCACACGTGGCCCTGCCGGCGCACCTCGACCTCCAGCCGGCTGGAGAGCGCGTTGACGACGGAGCTGCCCACGCCGTGCAGGCCGCCGGAGACGGCGTACCCGCCGCCGCCGAACTTGCCGCCGGCGTGCAGCACGGTCAGCACCACCTCGACGGCCGGGCGGCCCTCGCCGGGCATGACGTCCACCGGGATGCCGCGGCCGTCGTCCTCCACGCGCAGGCCGCCGTCGGCGAGCATCGTCACCGCGATGGTGTCGCAGTAGCCGGCCAGCGCCTCGTCCACGGCGTTGTCGACGATCTCGTACACCAGGTGGTGCAGGCCGCGCTCACCGGTGGAGCCGATGTACATGCCGGGGCGCTTGCGGACGGCCTCCAGGCCCTCCAGCACCGTGATGGCGTCCGCGCCGTAGTCGGAGCCGGGCGCCGGGGCGCCGGGGGCGGTGACCGCGTCCGCGAGCGAGGGGGCGTCCTCGGGGGCCGGGGTGCGACCGTCGGGGCCGGTGGGCTCTTCGTCTGGCACGGGCGCGTGCTCTCCCTCCGCGTCGAGCGGCGCGAGGCGGGCGCGCGGGGCGTGGGGCCCCGAGACGCCGGGGGCCCTCACGACCGCCAGGTTCACCCCATTCTACCCCCAGCGGGGACACCCACCACCGCGACGAGCCGTCCAGGGCGCCTCTCGGGCCCGCACCCCCCGGGTGCGGGGGGACCTACGCGCGCCGGGGGTGCGCCACGCAGCGCGCGTTCCCCGGGCCGGCGCGCTCAGCCGTAGGTGTCGCGCGGGCCGCGCCCGCCCGGCGCCGAGCGCGTGCCCCTGCGCCACGAGGGGCCCTGCGGCCCGCGCACCACGACCTTCACGACGACCCCGTGCCCCAGCTCCTCGTCGAGGCGGCGCACCAGCACGCTCGTCAGCAGCCGCACCTGCGTGGCCCAGGCCGTGGACTCCGCGCGCACCACCAGCGTGCCGTCCTTGAGGCTCTCCGGGGCGCAGTGCCCGGCCAGCTCCGGGCCGACCACCGCGTCCCAGCGCCCGAAGGCGCCGCCGACGGCCACCGGCTGCTCCCAGCCGCGCTCGCCGACCAGCCGGCCCAGCGTCGACTCCAGCGTCTGCGGGTCGCGCGCGTCCGGCCAGGCGCCCGAGCGCGCCGAGGGGTCGCCGCGGCGCGCCGCGCCGTCCGCGCCGCGCCCGCGCTCCCCCGGCTGCCGGCCCGCCGGCCCGCGGCGCAGCCCCTTGGCGGCCGCCGCGGCCCGCGCCCGGCCCAGCGCCGTGCGCGCCAGGTCCGCACCGGCCGGCTCCCCCGCCCCCGGGCCCGCGGCGGGCTCGGGCAGCTGCACCGCCGCGTCCGCCGGGTCCTGCGCCCCCTCGCCGGCCTCGCCGGCCTGCCCGGCCGGCCGGTCCTCGGCGTCGGCGCCGGTGCCGGCGTCGGCGCCGGCGCCGGTGCCGCCGTCGGTACCGGCGCCGGGCGGCTCAGTCGGCACGGACCGCGCTCCCGGTGCTCACCAGCACCCGGTCGGCGCCCGGCCCGCGCAGCGCCCCGGGCACGTCCTCGGGCACGGCCGCGGTCACCAGCACCTGCTCGGCGTCGGCGACGACCTCCGCCAGGCGCTCGCGCCGGCCGGCGTCCAGCTCGGCGAAGACGTCGTCGAGCACGAGCACGGGCCCGCCGGGGTCGGCGGTGGAGTCGTCCTCCAGCAGCAGCCGGTAGCTGGCCAGGCGCAGCCCCAGCGCCACCGACCAGCTCTCGCCGTGGCTGGCGTAGCCCTTGGCGGGCATCCCGCCCAGGGTCAGCAGCAGGTCGTCGCGGTGCGGGCCCACCAGGCACACCCCGCGCTCCAGCTCCGCCTTGCGCTGCTCGGCGGCGGCCGCCAGCAGCGCCGCGCGCAGCTCCTCGCGCCCGGGCACCGCCCCGCCGGCGGTGGCGGCCACGCCCCCGGCCAGCAGGGGCAGCGAGGAGCGGTAGGACAGCTCCAGCTCGCCCTGCCCGCGGCTGACGGCCCGGTACGCCTCCCCCGCCGGCCCGCGCAGGTCCGCCAGCAGCGCCAGGCGCGCCGTCAGCAGCTCGGCGCCGACCTCGGCGAGGTGCTCGTCCCACACGTCCAGGGTGGAGGCGTCCCCGCGCCCGCCGCGCAGGGCGGCACCGGCCGACTTCAGCAGCGCGGTGCGCTGGCGCACCACGCGCTCGTAGTCGCTGCGCACCCCGGCCAGGCGCGGCCAGCGCGTGACCAGCAGGTCGTCGAGGTAGCGCCGGCGCCCGTCCGGGTCGCCCTTGACGAGCGCGAGGTCCTCCGGGGCGAAGAGCACGGTGCGCAGCACGCCGAGCACCTCGCGGGTGCGGCGCACGGGGGCGCCGTTCAGCCGCGCCCGGTTGGCGCGGCCGGGCGTGATCTCCAGCTCGACCAGCGCCCGGCGCTCCCCGCGCACCAGCTGCGCGCGCACGACCGCGCGCTCCGCCCCCCGCCGCACGAGCGGCGCGTCACCGGGAACCCGGTGGCTGCCGAGCGTGGCGGCGTACCCGATCGCCTCGACGAGGTTCGTCTTGCCCTGGCCGTTCAGGCCCACGAACGTCGTCGTGCCCGGCCGCAGGTCCAGCTCCAGGGCCGCGTACGAGCGGAAGTCGACGAGGGAGAGGTGCGCGACGTGCACGCGAGCCCGTGACCTAGCTGACGGAGCCGGTGCCCGAGGACGGACCGGCCTGGGTCACGGCGTGACCGCCGAACTGGTTGCGCAGCGCCGCCACGGCCTTGATGGAGGGCGAGTCCTCCTGGCGCGAGGAGAAGCGCGCGAACAGCGCCGCGGCCAGCACCGGCATGGGCACGGCGTTCTCGATGGCCTGCTCCAGCGTCCAGCGGCCCTCGCCGGAGTCCTGCGCGTAGCCGCGGATGTTCTCCAGCTTCGGGTCCTCCTCCAGGGCGCGGACCATGAGGTCCAGCAGCCAGGAGCGCACCACGGTGCCGCGCGTCCACGCCTTGAAGACGGCCGGCACGTCGCTGATGATCCCCTTGGCCTCGAGCAGCTCGTAACCCTCGGCGTAGGCGTGCATCAGGCCGTACTCGATGCCGTTGTGGACCATCTTCGAGTAGTGGCCCGCGCCCACGCCGCCGGCGTGCACGAAGCCCTCCTCGCGCGGGCCCTCGGGGCGCAGCGCGTCGAAGACCGGCATCGCGAGGTCCACGTGCTTCTTCGGCCCGCCGACCATGAGGCCGTAGCCGTTGTCCTTGCCCCACACGCCGCCGGAGACGCCGCAGTCCAGGTAGCCGGTGCCGCGCTCGGCGAGCAGCTCGGCGTTGACGGTGTCGTCCGTCCACTTGGAGTTGCCGCCGTCGATGACGAGGTCGCCGTCGCCCAGCAGGGCGGCCAGGCCCGCGACGGTGTCGCGCGTGATGCGCCCCGAGGGGACCATCACCCACACCACCTTCGGCGAGGGCAGCGCCTCGACGAGCGCGGCCAGCGAGGGGACGTCGGTGACGTCCGGGTTGGGGTCGTACCCCGTGACCTCGATGCCCTTCTCGCGCAGGCGGGCGCGCATGTTGCCGCCCATCTTCCCGAGACCGACGAGTCCGATGTGCATCTGGACGACCCTTCCTTCCCCGGGGGCCCGGGGTTCGCGTGCGTGCCGGCTCAGCCGGCGAGGCGGACCGGCATGAGCAGGTACCGGTAGCTGGCGTCGTCCTCCCCCTCGAGCTCCGCCTGACCGGTGATCACGGCCGGGCGGGTCGACTGGGTGAACGACAGACGGGCGTAGGGGGCGCTCAGGGCCCCCAGCCCGTCGAGCAGGAACTGCGGGTTGAAGGCGATGGAGATGGCCTCGCCGACGAGGGACGCCTCGAGGGCCTCCGTCGCCTGCGCGTCCTCGCCCTGGCCCGCCTCCAAGGACAGCACGCCGTCCTCGAAGCGCAAGCGCACGGGCGTGTTGCGCTCGGCCACCAGCGCCACGCGCTTGACGGCCTCGACGAGGGCGGACGTGGACACCACGGCGTGCGTGGGGGACTCGGCGGGGAACAGCGCCCGCACCTTGGGGTACTCGCCGTCGACGAGCAGCGAGGTGGACTGCCGGCCCTCGGCGGCGAAGCCGATGAGGTCGCTGGCGCCGTCGGCCAGGGCCATGCGCAGGGTGCTCGTGCTGCCCAGCGAGCGGGCCACGTCCGAGAGGGTGCGCGCGCGCACCAGGGCCGTGGTGGACAGGTCCGGGGTGCTGGGGTTCCAGCGCAGCTCGCGCACCGCCAGGCGGTAGCGGTCGG
This sequence comes from Kineococcus gypseus, assembly GCF_050871305.1. Classification (NCBI taxonomy): domain Bacteria; kingdom Bacillati; phylum Actinomycetota; class Actinomycetes; order Kineosporiales; family Kineosporiaceae; genus Kineococcus; species Kineococcus gypseus. Next base: position 68,033 of record NZ_JBJLRD010000015.1, read on the forward strand.
TGGCCAGCAGCGTCAGGCGCCCGCCCTCGATCTCCAGGCGCACGCCCGTGAGGATCGGCAGGGTCTCGTCGCGGCTGGCGGCCACCGTGACCTGCGCGACCGCCTCGGTGAACTCCGCACCGGGCACGGTGCCGGTCTCCGCGGGCACCGCCGGCAGCGACGGGTACTCGTCCACGGCCATCGTCAGCAGCGTGAAGCGGCTGGCGCCGCACGTGAGCACCACCCGGGAGCCGTCGGTGGTCAGCAGCACCGGCCGCGGGGGCAGGCTGCGCGAGATGTCGGCCAGCAGGCGCCCGGAGACCAGGACCTTCCCGCCCGTGCGCACGTCCGCGGGCACCTCCACGCGCGCGGAGACCTCGTAGTCGAACGTCGACAGCCGCAGCGTGCCGTCGTCACCCGCCTCGAGCAGCACGCCGGCCAGCACCGGCACGGGCGGCCGCGAGGGCAGAGCACGCGCCGCCCACGCCACGGCGTCGGCCAGCACGTCGCGCTCGACCTGCAGCTCCACCGGGCACCGCCTCCTGTCGGGTCACCTCGTCCGCGCAGCCCGCAGCGCGGGCGGTTCCCGACAGTAGTGGAGAGCGCCCCGGCCGTCGCAGGCGGCCGTCCACCACCGGTCCACCGCTCCCCCCCCCCCCCCCCCCCGCCGGCGTCCTGCGGCGCGTCCCGCCTCCCCCGGTCCTCCCTGCGCCCCGCAGGGGCCCTCCCGGTGCCTTGCGCGGTGGCCGTCCCCAGCAGGTGTCCACACCTCTCGTGGGCTGACGGATCCATCCATGTCGGGATCCATCGTCGTCGTCGCCCTTGTGCGGCCTGTGGACGACGGCGCGTCGCCGCAGGTCAGCGCCCGATCGGGGCCCCTGGAGGCGTGTGGACCGGCTGCGGACCGCGGGGCCCGGCCGTCCACAGGCCCGTGGACGCCGCGAGCGCCGTCCCCACCCGTCCCCACCCCGCCCCTGCGCCGTCCACGCGGTGTCCACCGGGTTGTCCACCGGTGGGGACACGACTGTCCACACCGCTGTCCCCAGCGTGTGGAAAGCCGTGGACAACCGCTCCGCGCCGGTGGGGGAATGTGGACACCACTGGGGGAAAGCGCTTTCCGAGACGTTCCGCACCGCTCCCGGCGCTGCAAGGACGCTCGACGGGGCCGGGTGGGCGGTCCACGGACCCGCGCCGCGGCCCGGGACGCGCGAAGGCCCCCGCACCGGGGTGCGGGGGCCTGGGGACGACGTGCGCGCGGACGGCGCTCCTGCGGCCCGCCGGGCGCGTCAGCGCGCCGCGACGGGCCGGCTCAGGCGCCGGCCTGCTTCTTGATGCGGTTGGTCAGCTCGGTGACCTGGTTGTAGGTGCTGCGCCGCTCGGCCATCTGCTGCTTGATCTTGCGCTCGGCGTGCATGACCGTCGTGTGGTCGCGCCCGCCGAAGTGCTGGCCGATCTTCGGCAGCGACAGCTCCGTCAGCTCCCGACACAGGTACATGGCGATCTGCCGCGCCGTCACCAGCGTGCGCGAGCGCGAGGTGCCGCACAGGTCCTCCAGCGTGACGCTGAAGTACGACGCCGTCTGCCCCATGATGGCCGCCGCGGTGATCTCCGGCGTCTCGTCGTTGGGGATCAGGTCGCGCAGCACGATGTCGGCCAGCTGCATGTCCACCGGCTGGCGGTTCAGGCTCGCGAAGGCCGTCACCCGGATGAGCGCGCCCTCCAGCTCGCGGATGTTCGAGGAGATCTTCGAGGCGATGTACTCGTTGACGTCCTCGGGCACCTCCAGGCGCTCCCCGATCGCCTTCTTGCGCAGGATGGCGATGCGCGTCTCGAGGTCCGGCGGCTGCACGTCGGTGATCAGGCCCCACTCGAAGCGGCTGCGCATGCGGTCCTCGAAGCCCGACAGCTGCTTGGGGGGCAGGTCGGAGGTGATCACGACCTGCTTGCTGGCGTTGTGCAGCGTGTTGAAGGTGTGGAAGAACTCCTCCTGCGTCTGCACCTTGTTCGACAGGAACTGGATGTCGTCGATGAGCAGCACGTCGACGTCGCGGTAGCGGCGCTGGAACGCCTGCGCCTTGTCGTCGCGGATGGAGTTGATGAAGTCGTTGGTGAACTCCTCGGAGTTCACGTAGCGCACCTGCACGCCCGGGTACAGGTTCTGCGCGTAGTGCCCGATGGCGTGCAGCAGGTGCGTCTTGCCCAGCCCGGACTCGCCGTAGATGAACAGCGGGTTGTACGCCTTGGCCGGCGCCTCGGCCACCGCCACCGCCGCGGCGTGCGCGAAGCGGTTGCTGGCGCCGATGACGAAGGTCTCGAAGACGTACTTCGGGTTCAGCCGGGCGTTCTCGCCCTTCACGCCCGGGCGGGCGCGCGAGGCCTGCCGGCCGGTGCCGGGGCCCCGGTCGACCTTGAAGCCGGTGAAGAGCAGGTCGGGGTCGGAGTCGTCCAGCCCCTGCTCGCCGTGCGCGGGCGCGCCGTCGGGGCCGTCCTGCTCCGGCGCGGTGCCGCCCGCCGGGCGGTGCTCGCCCAGCGCCTCCCCCAGCGCCTCGCCCGGTGCGCCGTCCACCGCGCCGCCGCGCTCGCGCTCCAGGCTGGAGAAGCCCTCGCCGGTGCTGCTGCCGCGGTACTCACCCGTCAGCTCCGGCGCCAGGGTCTGCCCGATGGTGGGGTCCACGGTGACCGCCAGGCGCACCGCGGTGCCCAGCTGCTCGCTCAGGGCGCGGGTGAGCTGCTCGCGCACCTTCTGCTCGATGACCTCCTTGGTGAGGTCGTTGGGCACGGCCAGCAGGGCCGTGCCGTCCAGCAGGCCCAGCGGCTTGGTCAGCCGGACGAACGCGCGCTGGTGCGGGGCCACGCCCCCGTCGATGAGCTGCGCCACTGCGCGCTCCCACACGTCGGGGAAGCTGCCCCGGTCGGTCTCCACTCGAGCCATCTCCCGTCGTGCCCTATCCGTGTGCGACGGGCCTCGTCCACACCTCTGTCCACACACTGTGCACGACGGCGGGGTAGGGCGAGGCACCCCTCTCGTGCACCGGGATCGGCGGGGGCGTCAGCGGACGGACGGGACCGTAACAACGGCGGCGGCCCACGTTCAAGTGCCGTCCCACCGGCGGCCACCCGGCCGGCCCGGCCGGGACCGCCGGGCGCGCCTCGCACCCGGCGCGGGGCCGGCGTGGGCGCACCGTCGTGCCGCCGGTGCCCCGCCGCCCGCGCTTTGACCACGGCGGGGGCGCCGCCGTACTCTGCTGGGGATTGTGCTCCGCGGCACTCCCGTGCGCCGAACCCTCGGCGTCCAGCGGGCAGGGCCGGCTCCGGAGCCGGGCCCTTCCAGCGAGCATGGAGAACTGACGTGAGCAAGCGCACCTTCCAGCCGAACAACCGTCGGCGGGCCAAGACGCACGGCTTCCGCCTGCGCATGCGCACCCGCGCCGGTCGCGCCATCCTCTCCGCGCGCCGCGCCAAGGGCCGCGCGCAGCTGTCCGCCTGAGCACCGCCCCGGCGCGCGGCACACCGTGCTGCCCGCAGCGCACCGCCTGAGGGCGCGGGGCGACTTCACGGTCGCCCTGCGGCGCGGCGCGCGCACCGGCACCCGGCGCCTGGTCGTGCACTGGGCGCAGACCGACGAAGCCCACCCCACGAGGGTGGGCTTCGTCGTGTCCAAGGCCGTGGGCGGCTCGGTGGTGCGCCACCGCACCCAGCGCCGGCTGCGGCACCTGGCGGCCGCGCGGCTGGCCGTGCTGCCGCCCGACGGGGGCCTGCTCGTGGTGCGTGCCCTGCCCGCGGCGGCCGACGCCTCCTCCGCCGAGCTGGCCGGGGACGTCGACCGCGCGCTGCGCCGGCTGGGGCTGACGTCCCGGTGAGCGGTGGCGGTCCCCCGGCGCCGCGCGCGTGGTGGCACCCGCTGCGCTGGCCGGTGCTGCTGCTGGTGGCGCTGGTGCGCACCTACCAGCTCGCGGTCTCGCCCCTGCTGGGGCCGACCTGCCGCTTCTACCCGTCCTGTTCCGCCTACGCGGTCGAGGCGCTGCGCACCCGCGGTGCGCTCGTCGGCACCTGGCTGACCGTCCGCAGGCTCCTGCGCTGCCACCCGTGGAACCCTGGTGGCGTCGATCCCGTTCCGCCCAGGGGCCCCTCAGGGCGGGGACAGCACCGATGAGGGCGCACAGCCCGTCTCGAGAGGACTAGTCGCACGATGATCGATTTCTTCTTCGACCTCTTGTACCCCATCCAGTGGGTGGTCGCATGGATCATGGTGCGCTTCCACGACCTGCTGACCGCGCTCGGGCTGGACCCGGCCGGCGGCGCGGCGTGGTCGCTGTCCATCGTGGGCCTGGTCGTCGTCATCCGCATCCTGCTGATCCCGCTGTTCGTCAAGCAGATCAAGGCGATGCGCGGGATGCAGGTCATCCAGCCGGAGATCCGCAAGATCCAGGCGAAGTACAAGGGCAAGACCGATCCGGCCAGCCGCCAGGCCATGCAGCAGGAGATGATGACGCTCTGGCGCACCTCGGGCACCAACCCGATGGCCAGCTGCCTACCCATCCTGCTGCAGTCGCCGATCTTCTTCGCGCTCTTCCACACGCTCAACGGCATCGGTCAGCGTGAGCCCGTCGGGCCGTTGACCTTGGACCTGGTGGACCAGGCCGACAACGCGACCATCTTCGGGTCCCAGCTCTCCGACATCTTCCTGCGCTCGTGGGGTAGCGGCGACTGGAACACCATCGTCCTCACCGCGGTGATGATCGTGCTGATGTCGCTGTCGCAGTTCATCACGCAGAAGCAGCTGATGGCGAAGAACACCTCCTCCGCCTCGCTGGAGGGCAACCCGTTCGCCCAGCAGCAGAAGCTCCTGCTGTACGTGCTGCCGATCATCTTCGCCGTCTCGGGCGTCAACTTCCCCATCGGCGTCCTCCTCTACTGGCTGACCACCAACGTGTGGTCCATGGGGCAGCAGTTCTTCGTCATCCGGCGCATGCCCAACCCCGGCTCGCTCGCCGAGAAGGAGCTGCAGGAACGCCGTGCGCGCCGCGCCGCCCGTCGCGGTCAGGTGCTGCCGCCCGCGGCCGAGGCCGGCGGCACCACCGCCGTGGCCGACCACACCACCGCGGCGGTGCGCCGCCAGCGCCAGCAGCCCAAGCGGGGCGGCAGCCGCGAGACCCGCCGGCCCAGCGGCTCGCGCGCCAACCAGCGCCCCGGCAAGCGCTGACCCGACCGAGCACGAACCACCGAGGAGGACCACGGGTGAACAGCACCACCAGTGCAGTGGACGACGGCGCCGACGAGGCGACGGTCGAGGCGGCCTCCCCGTCGCGGCCGCGGGCCACGAGCCCGGCCAAGCGCCTGGAGGAGGAGGGCGAGATCGCGGCCGACTACCTCGAGGAGCTGCTGGACATCGCCGACCTGGACGGCGACATCGACATCGACGTCGAGAACGGGCGCGCCTCCGTGGCGATCGTGGCCGACGAGGCGGGCACGCACGCCCTCAAGCGCCTCGTCGGACGCGAGGGCGAGGTGCTCGAGGCCCTGCAGGAGCTGACCCGCCTGGCCGTGCAGGCGCAGACGGGCGACCGCACCCGTCTCCTGCTCGACGTCGCCGGGCACCGCACCGGCAAGCGCACCGTCCTGGAGTCGCTGGCCGCCGACGTCGTCGCGCGGGTCAGCGCCAGCGGCCAGGCCGAGCGCCTGGAGCCCATGTCGGCCTTCGAGCGCAAGGTCGTGCACGACGCGGTCGCCGCCCTGGGCCTGACCAGCGAGTCGGAGGGCCAGGAGCCCGAGCGCCGCGTCGTGGTCCTGCCAACCCCGATCGCCGGTGAGACCGGCGCCGACGACGCGGACGGGGCTGTCGACGACACGGAGGACGGCGCGGCGCAGTGACCGGACCCGTGCCACCCGGCGGATAGGGTGGCACGGTGCCAGACGAAGTTCCCGAGGGCGGTGGCGTTTCACGTGAAACACCACCGCCCTCCGTCGTTCCCCCCGCTGCTGCGACCGTCTTCGGCGACCGGCTCGGTGCCGCGCTCGCCTACCACGACTTCCTCGCCACGGCGGGGGTCGAGCGCGGTCTGATCGGCCCGCGGGAGGTGCCGCGGCTGTGGGAGCGCCACCTGCTCAACTGCGCGTACCTCGGCGACCTCATCGGGGCCGAGGAGAGCGTGGTGGACGTCGGCTCGGGTGCGGGGCTGCCCGGCATCCCGCTGGCCCTGGCCCGCCCCGACCTGTCCGTCCAGCTCATCGAACCGCTGGAGCGCCGGTACACCTTCCTGCGCGAGGCGATCGGGGTGGCGGGCCTCGGTGAGCAGGTGGCCGTGGCCCGCGGTCGCGCCGAGGACGTCACCGGGGAGTTCTCCGGCAGCGTCGTCACCGCCCGGGCCGTCGCCCCCCTGGCCACCCTGTACGGCTGGACCATGCCGCTCTGCCGACCGGGCGGCCACCTGCTCGCCATCAAGGGCCGCAGCGCCGCCGAGGAGATCGACGCCGCCGCGGGAGCCCTGACGGCCCTCGGCATCACGAGCGAGCCGGAGATCGTCCACTGCGGTCCCGAGGGCGACGAGGGCACCACGGTGGTCCGCGTCGCTCGTGGGACCGGACCGCTGCGCCGGCCCTCCGCGCCGCGCACCGCGACCACCACCCGGCGTCCGCGGGCGTCGAGGACCACGGGAAGGAAGAAGGCGTGACGCAGTTGGGATGGTTCGGGACGCTCCGATCCGCCTCGGCCCGAGGGCTGGGCTGGCTGGACCGCGAGCCGCAGGCCGCACCGGCCGTTTCACGTGAAACGGCCCTCCCGAGGCCCGAGGTACCGGAGATGGCTCCTGAGACGCCGGCGGAGTCGGGTGCGCCCGGCGACGGTGAGCACGGGGCGACGGTCGTCGAGGAGGACACCACCCCCGGCGCGCCGGTGGACGCGGGCGAGGCCGGCTCGGCCGTCGAACCGCTCGCTGAGACTGTCGCTCCGCCCGTCGTCGAGCCCGAGGTGCAGTCGGTCACCGGGGTCGATGTTCCACGTGAAACAGACAGCGAGCTCCTCGTTCCACGTGAAACGACGATCGACGAGGTGGTGGCCGCCGTCCCCGAGGACGCGGACGAGCAGCCCCTGGAACCTCCCGTCGAGCCGCGCGGTGCGTCGCGCGCCGTGGTGGCCGAGCGCTTCCCCCGGCCGGCGGAGACGCGCATCCTCACCATCGCGAACCAGAAGGGCGGCGTCGGCAAGACGACCACCGCCGTCAACCTCGCCTCGGCGCTGTCGGCAGCCGGGCTGAAGGTGCTGGTCCTCGACCTGGACCCCCAGGGCAACGCCTCCACGGCGCTGGGCATCGAGCACCACTCCGAGGTGCCCGGTGTCTACGAGGTGCTCGTGGAGGGCAAGGCGCTGACCGAGGTGGTGCAGCGCTGCGAGGAGGCCCCGGACCTGTGGTGCGCGCCCGCGACCGTGGACCTGGCGGGCGCGGAGATCGAGCTGGTGTCCATGGTGGCGCGCGAGTCGAGGTTGCAGCGGGCGCTGACCAAGTACCTCAAGACGGTCGAGCGCAACGGCGACGGCCGCGTGGACTACGTCCTCATCGACTGCCCGCCGAGCCTGGGCCTGCTCACCATCAACGCCTTCGTGGCCGCGCCCGAGGTGCTCATCCCCATCCAGTGCGAGTACTACGCGCTGGAGGGGCTCAGCCAGCTCCTGGCGAACATCGAGCTCATCCAGGAGCACTTGAACCCCGACCTGACGGTCTCCACGATCCTGCTCACCATGTACGACGGGCGCACCCGCCTGGCCGCGCAGGTGGTGGAGGAGGTGCGCCAGCACTTCGGCGAGCAGGTGCTGCGCGCGCTGGTCCCGCGCTCGGTGCGCATCTCCGAGGCGCCCAGCCACGGGCAGACCGTCATGGCCTACGACCCGCTCTCCTCCGGGGCGCTGGCCTACCTCCAGGCGGCGCGCGAGATCGCGCACCGCGGTGAGCTGCTGGGCGAGGAGCGGGGCGACGGGGGACGGGGCGCCGCTGCGGCCGCCCCGGCACAGGCCTCCGACCCCTGGTCGCGGTGGACGGACGGAACGGGCAACCGACGCGGTGTCGCGTCGAGGGAAGGTGGAGCGTGAGCGAGAAGCGGCGTGGGCTCGGGCGTGGTCTGGGTGCGCTGATCCCCAACGGGGCGACCGCGCCGGCGGCCGCCCGCGGCGGTGCGGCGGCGCCTCCCCCCGTCATGCGGCCGGGCGCGCGCCCGGTGGACCTCTTCTTCGACCAGACGACCGCTCGCGTGCCCCGGCCCGTCGAGGACGTCGAGCGGGTCGAGGACGTCGAGCGGGTCGCGACCGGGGAGCCGCACGCACGGAACGGCGGCGACGCCCCCGAGGAGCAGCCGGAGCGAGCGCAGGCCGAGCAGCCCGGGGCCGAGCAGCCCGGGACCGAGCAGCCCGGGACCGAGGACCCCGCGCAGGCGCCGCGGCCCGACGAGGTCGTCGGCCCCGACCAGGACCCCTCCGCCGCCCCCGTGGACCCGCCCGTCCCGGGCGAGGACCCCGCGGACGCGCCGGGGGAGACCCTCGAGGGCGCCTCCGACGCGGACCTCCTCGCCCCGGGCGCCCCCCGGGCGACCGAGGCGCCGCGCAGCGCGCCCGCGGAGGACGGCGAGCGCGACGGTGGACCGGTCGCGGCGCCGACCGCCGGCCACGGCACCGGTCACGACGCCGGTCACGACACCGGCCGGGACGAGGAGGCCGCCGGCTCCCCGCTCGACGGCCTGCTGCCGGTGCCGGGCGCGCGGTTCGCGGAGCTGCCCATCGGCTCCATCACCCCCAACCCGCGCCAGCCGCGCACCGTCTTCGACGAGGACGAGCTGGCCGAGCTGGTGCACTCCATCGGCGAGATCGGCGTGCTGCAGCCGGTCGTGGTGCGCCCGGTGGCGCCCGCGGAGGACGGCTCGGCGCGCTTCGAGCTGGTCATGGGCGAGCGCCGCTGGCGCGCGTCCACCGAGGCGGGCCTGACGACGATCCCGGCGATCGTGCGCGAGACCGCCGACGACGACCTGCTGCGCGACGCGCTGCTGGAGAACCTGCACCGCAGCCAGCTGAACCCGCTGGAGGAGGCCGCCGCCTACCAGCAGCTCCTCGACGACTTCGGCTGCACCCACGAGGAGCTGGCCGCGCGCATCGGGCGCTCGCGCCCGCAGATCAGCAACACGCTGCGGCTGATGAAGCTGCCGCCGCTGGTGCAGCGGCGCGTGGCGGCGGGCGTGCTCAGCGCCGGGCACGCCCGGGCCCTGCTGGCCCTGGAGGACGGCGGGGCCATGGAGCGCCTGGCGCAGCGCATCGTCGCCGAGGGGCTGTCCGTGCGGGCGGTGGAGGAGGTCATCGCCGTGGGCGACGGCGACACCGCCCCCCGCCGGCGCGGGCTCGCCGAGGCGCGCCCAGAGCTGGACGCGCGCGCGGCCGCCCTGGGCGACCGGCTCGACACGCGCGTGCGCATCAGCGTGGGGCGCACCCGCGGCCGGCTGACGGTCGACTTCGCGGGCCTGGAGGACCTGGACCGCATCCTGCGGCTGCTGGACGCCTCGCCCGCGTCCTGAGCCGGTCGGCGCGGCGGGGGAGGGACCACACCGGTCCCTCCCCCGCGGCGCGCCGGCCCGGTGCCGCGGGCGCCTCGTCAGGCCGGTGCGGCGACCCCCGGGCGCCACGGCGCGCCGGGCTCGGCGACCGGCTGCGCCAGCGCGGTCTCGACCACGCCGCGGTAGAGGGCGTCGAGGTCCAGCCCGGCGGCGCGCACCGCCTGCGGCAGCAGGGAGGTCTCCGTGGTGCCCGGGGCGGCGTTGGCCTCCAGGAACACCGGCTCGCCGTCCGGGCGCACCACGAGGTCCACGCGCGAGAGGTGCCGCAGGCCCAGCGCGGCGTGGGCCGTCAGCGCCGCCCCGGCCACGCGCGCGGCCACCTCGTCCGGCAGCCGCGCGGGGGCGAAGAACTCCGCGGCCCCGGCGGTGTAGCGCGCCGCGTAGCCGTACTCGCCGCCGTCCACGCGCACCTCCACCGCGGGCAGCGCCCGCACCCGCCCGTCGAGCTCCACCACCGGCACGGCGACCTCCGTGCCGGCGACGTGGCGCTGCACGAGGGCGGTGTCGCCGTAGGCGAAGCACTCCGCGGCCGCGCGGGCCAGGTCGCCCTCGCGGCGCACCACGCCCACGCCCAGGGCCGAGCCGCCCCGGGCGGGCTTGACCACCAGCGGCAGCCCGGCCCAGCGCGCGGCGGCCGCCAGCACCGCCTGCGCGCCCAGGTCGCGGAACGTCGCGTGCGGCAGCACCACCTCCCCGGGCACGGCCACCCCCGCGGCGGCCACGACGGCGGCCGCGACGGCCTTGTCCCACGCCAGCCGGCACGCCGCCGGGCGCGGGCCGACGTAGCGCAGGCCCAGCAGCTCCAGCACGTCGCGCAGCGCGCCGTCCTCGCCCACCGCGCCGTGCAGCACCGGCCACACCACGTCGGGGGCCTCCTGCGCCAGCCGCGGCAGCAGCTGCGCGTCGGCGTCGAGCTCCACGACCTCGCAGCCGCGCCCGCGCAGGGCCTCGGCCACCCGCCGCCCCGAGCGCAGCGAGACGTCGCGCTCGTGGGAGAGCCCCCCGGCCAGCACGGCCACGCGCGGGCCGCTCACACCAGCTCCGGGCCCTGGGCGCCGGCGTCGGGCGCGCCCGTGGCCGTGCCCGTGCCAGGGGCCGGCGGCAGCGGCCCGAACGTCTCGAGGACCTCCAGCTCGTCGTGCACGACGCCGGCCAGGCGCCGCACCCCCTCCGCGATGCGCTCGGGGGTGGGGAAGCAGTACGACAGGCGCAGGTGCCGGCCGCCGCGGCCGTCGGCGTAGAAGGCGGTGCCGGGCACGAACGCCACCCGGCCGGTGACCGCCCGGGGCAGCAGCGCGCGCGCGTCCAGCCCCTCCGGCAGGGTCAGCCACACGTAGAAGCCGCCCACCGGGCGCGTCCAGGACGCCTCGGGCAGGTGGGTGGCCAGGGCGCCGAGCATCGCGTCGCGGCGCTCGCGGTACAGCTCGCGGTACGCCTTCACCTGCCCGCGCCAGTCGCAGGTGCGCAGGTACTCGGTGATCACCGCCTGGCCCACCGTCGAGGGGCACAGCACGGCCGACTCCGCGGCCAGCACCAGCTTCTCTCGCACCGCGTGCGGGGCGATCGCCCAGCCGATGCGGTAGCCAGGGGCGAAGGTCTTGGAGAAGGAGCCCAGGTGCACCACGTGCTCGGCGTCCATCGAGCGCAGCGCCGGCAGCGGGTCGCCGTCGAAGCCCAGCAGCGCGTAGGGGTCGTCCTCCACCACGAGCAGGCCGTGGCGGCGCGCGACGTCCAGCACCCGCGCGCGCCGCTCCAGCGACATCGTCACCCCGGCGGGGTTGTGGTGGTTGGGCACGGTGTAGAGCAGCTTCACGCGCCGCCCGGCCGCCCGCAGGCGCACCAGCGCCTCCTCCAGCGCCTCGGGCACCAGGCCGTCGTCGTCCATCGGCACGTGCTCGACGTGCGCGCGGTGCGCGCGGAAGACGCCCAGGGCGCCGACGTAGCTGGGGGCCTCGGCCAGCACGACGTCGCCGGGGTCGAGGAAGACGCCGGCGACGAGGTCGATGGCGTGCTGCGAGCCGGTGGTGACCACGACGTCGTCGGGGTGGGCGGCGATGCCCTGCGGGCGCACCACCTCGGTGATCTGCTCGCGCACCCCCGCCTCGCCCTGCCCGGAGCCGTACTGCAGCACGGAGGCGCCGCGCTCGGCGACCAGGCGCGCGGACAGCTCGGCGACCGCGTCCACGGGCAGCGCCGGCAGGTACGGCATCCCCCCGGCCAGCGAGACGACCTCGGGGCGGCTGGCGACGGCGAACAGGGCGCGGATCTCCGAGGCCGTGGTGGTGCGGGCGCGCTCGGAGTACGAGCCCAGCCAGCGGTCCAGCCGGTCGCCGGCGGCGGCCGCCCCGGCCCCGGCCGCGGCGGACGCGACCGGCGCGTGCCCGGGACGGGGGGTGGGCGGGTGCTGGCTCACGGGGACCTCCGGCGGGTCGGGGACGGCTCGTGCGGCTCGACTCGTCGCACCCGTCCCACCCTGCCACCTAGGATGCCCACGACGCTCGGGTGAACCGCGCGGTGGACCAGGCCGCGCGAGGCGGTGCGCGAGGCAGTGCGCAGGACGCGGAGGGAGCTGCTCCGGTGGGTCGTCGCATGGCGCCGTTGATGCTCGACACCGTGGTCGACCTGCCCAAGGCGTCGCGCCGCTGCGTCTTCTGGGAGCTGGACGCGGTCGCCGCCCAGCGCGCCGCCGAGGCCGGGTACCCGGACTTCGAGAAGGAGGTCTGGATCTCCTCGGTGCTGCTGGAGTGGGGCCCGTGCGGGCGGCTGGTCTACGTCGACGAGCAGCCCGCCGGCTTCGTCATGTACGCCCCGCCGTCGTACGTGCCCCGGCAGTCCGGGTTCGCGACCTCCCCGGTGGGCGGGGACGCGGTGCTGCTGACGACGGGCTGGATCGACCCGGCCTTCCGCGGGCAGGGCCTGGCGCGCATGCTCCTGCAGGGCGCGGCCAAGGACCTCACCCAGCGCGGGGTCAAGGCCGTCGAGGCGTTCGGCGGCACCTCCCTGGTGCCCGGCGGCGACGGCAACGGGGACTGCGCCCACGAGACGTCCGAGCCGTGCGTGCTGCCGGTGCACCTGCTGGAGTCGGTGGGCTTCACGGTGGTGCGCCCGCACCACCGCTACCCGCGGCTGCGGCTGGAGCTGAAGAACGCGATCAGCTGGCGCGAGGACGTCGAGGCGGCCCTGGAGCGGCTGCTGGGCAGCGTGCGCGTGCCCGTGCTCAGCGGCGTCGCGCACGGCTGAGCCCCCCGCACCCCCCGGGGTGCGGGGGGCTCGGGGGGCTCGGGGGGCTCGGCCGCGCGGTTCAGCCGCCGACGTGGATGCCGGGGCGGCGGGCCGGGTCCGGCTCGCTCATGCGCAGGATCTCGCGCACCACCGGCGGGGTGTCGCCCTGGCCGAGGATGAGGTAGCGCATCAGGTGCGTCAGCGGGTTGCCCTCGGACCACTCGAAGTGCGCGTGCGGGAGCACGCCGGTGGCGTCGCGCAGGGCGAGCAGGATCGCGGCGATGGCGTTGGGCGCCGCCGGTGCCTGCGCGCGCAGGACGCGGTAGCCGCCCACCTCCACCCCGCGCACGCGCAGCACCTCGCTGAAGTCGGAGGGGTCGACGACGTCGACCTCCAGGAAGAGCACGTCGGCGCCGCCGGGCACGGGGTCCACCCCGCGCACCGCGGCCTCCTTGGCGGCGTACTCGGCGCGGTCGCCGGCCTGGCGGCGGTTGGCGATCAGGTGCAGGGCGCCGTCGTGGGTCAGGGAGTCGGTGAGGTAGCGGCGGGCGGCCTCGTCGAACTCCAGGCGGTCGGCGCGCAGCTCGGTGGTGCGGCTGACCCGCGAGACCAGGGAGACCGCGATGATGCCCGCGATGAACACCGCGGAGATGACGATGCCGTCGGGCGCGGCGTGCACGTTCTCCGCCAGCGCGTACACCAGCACCGCGGTGAGCACCCCGAAGCCGGCGGTGGAGCGGCGGCGGTGCGCGCGCGCGGAGGAGACGGTCACCGCGACGGCGCCGGAGACCATCATCGCCAGGATGCCGGTGGCGTAGGCGCCGGCCTGGGCGTCCACGTCGGCGCGGAAGGCGATGGTGATCAGGACGCTGACGGCGGTGTAGACGAGCACGACGGGGCGCACCGCGCGCCCCCACTCCGGCGCCATGCCGTACCCGGGCAGGTAGCGCGGCACGATGTTGACCAGGCCCGCCATCGCCGAGGCCCCGGCGAACCACAGGATGAGGATGCTGGAGACGTCGTAGGCGGTGCCGAAGGCGTTGCCCAGCTCCTCGTGCGCCAGGTACGCCATGGCCCGCCCGGCGGCCTCCCCGCCCTCCTCGAAGGCCGGCGCGGGGATGAGCACGGTGGTCACGAAGCTGGTGGCCAGCAGGTACACGCTCATGATCAGCGCCGCGGCCGTGAGCAGCTTGCGGGTGTTGCGCACGCGCGAGGCCAGCACCTCCTGCGGCGTGGCCCCCCGCGCGGCGACCAGCGGCATCATCGACACGCCCGTCTCGAAGCCCGACAGGCCCAGCACCAGCAGCGGGAAGGCCAGCACCGCCGGGCCGAGCACGTCGCCCACGCCCCCGCCGCCGGCGGTCAGCCGGTCCGTCCACCCGCTCAGCAGCGCCGGGTCGGCGAGCACGTCGGCGACGGCGGCGGCCACGACGACGGCGTTGAGCAGCAGGAAGACCGCGACCAGCGGGATGGCCACGACCACGGCCTCGGTGAAGCCGAGCAGGAACACCCCGCCCAGCACCAGCAGCAGCGCCACCGTGATCGCCACCGCGTGCCCCTGCAGCGCCTGCGGCAGGTACGGGTTCTCCAGCGCGTGCACGGTGGCGTCGGCGCTGGAGAGGGTGATGGTGATGATCCAGGAGGTCGCCACGAAGCCGAGCAGGACGAGCACGAAAACCTTCCCGCGCCAGAACGGCAGCAGGTCCTCCAGCATCGCCACCGACCCCTGCCCGTGCGGGCTCTCGGCGGCCACCCGCCGGTACATCGGCAGCATCCCCAGCAGGGTCAGCGCCACGATGAGCAGCGTGGCCAGCGGGGACAGCGCCCCGGCGGCCAGCGCGGCGATGCCCGGCAGGTAGGACAGGGTGGAGAAGTAGTCCACGCCCGTCAGGCACATCACCTTCCACCAGGACTGCGGGCGCGCGTGCCCGGCCTCGACGGCGGGACCGGCGGGGGAGACGCGCTGGGCCAGCAGCCAGCGCCTGACGCCCGTGGGCGGAGGCGTTCGCGGGGTCGGGCAGTCCACCTGCGCCGGGACGGCGAACGGGGGGCTGGTGCTCATGGTCCACGGTTCCCTCGGTGCGTCGGGCTCGGACCGCAGGAGCCCACCACACCCGGACGCTCCACGCCCGCCGGGGGCGTCCACGGGCCGGGCGTGGCGTGCACGCGCGCGGGCCCCGGCACCGCGGGTGCGGTGCCGGGGCCCGGGAGCGGGGGAGCCGGTGTCAGCCGATGACGTCGGAGAGCTCGGCGAGGATGTCCGGCTTCGGGCGCGCGCCCAGGATGCTCTTGACGACCTCGCCGCCGGAGTAGACGTTCATCAGCGGGATGGACGTCACGCCGTACTTCGCGGCGGTGCGCGGGTTCTCGTCCGTGTTGAGCTTCACGATGGTGATCTTGTCGCCGTGCTCGGCGGCGATCTCCTCCAGCACGGGCGCGACGCGGCGGCACGGGCCGCACCACGGCGCCCAGAAGTCGACGAGCACGGGCTTGTCGGACTTCAGGACCTCGGCCTCGAAGGTGTCGTCGGTGACGGCGGTGGTGGCGCTCACGGGCTGCCTCCTGATCGTGCGGGTGGGGTGGTGGGGGACGTGCGGCTCAGCGCTCGCGCGGCTGCGGGCGGTCCACGGTGCCGGCGGAGACGAGCACGGGCTCCTCGGTCTCCTCGCGCGGCGGGTTGACCTCCTGCGCCACGTCGTGGCGGGCGGCCAGGTAGCGCTCGGCGTCCAGGGCGGCGGAGCAGCCCATGCCGGCGGCGGTGATGGCCTGCATGTAGGTGTGGTCGACGACGTCGCCGGCGGCGAAGACGCCCGGCACGTTCGTGCGGGTGCTGCGCCCCTCGACGAGGACGAAGCCGCTGTCGTCGAGGTCGACCTGGCCGCGCACCAGCGCCGTGCGCGGCTCGTGGCCGATGGCGACGAACAGGCCGGTGGCGGCCAGCTCGCGCTCCTCGCCGGTGACGGTGTCGCGCAGCGTCAGGCCGCTGACCTTGTCCTCGCCGTGGATGGCGACGACCTCGGAGTTCCACGCGAAGCGGATCTTGGGGTTCTCCTGGGCGCGGCGGGCCATGATGCGCGAGGCGCGCAGCTCGTCGCGGCGGTGCACGATCGTCACGCTGCGCGCGAAGCGGGTGAGGAACGTGGCCTCCTCGACCGCGGAGTCGCCGCCGCCGACGACCACGATGTCCTGGTCGCGGAAGAAGAAGCCGTCGCAGGTGGCGCACCAGCTCACGCCGCGGCCGGACAGGCGCTTCTCGTCGGGCAGGCCGAGCTCGCGGTAGGCCGAGCCCAGGGCGAGGACGACGGCGTGCGCGCGGTAGGTCTTCCCGCCGCCGGTGACGACCTCCTTGACCTCCCCGTGCAGGCGCACCTCCACCGCGTCGTCGGTGACCAGCTCGGCGCCGAAGCGCTCGGCCTGCGCGCGCATGCCGTCCATGAGGTCCGGGCCCAGGACCCCCTCGGGGAAGCCGGGGAAGTTGTCGACCTCGGTGGTGTTCATGAGCGCGCCGCCGGCCGTGACGGAGCCCTCCAGCACCAGGGGCGCCAGCTCCGCGCGAGCGGCGTACAGGGCCGCGGTGTACCCGGCCGGGCCGGAACCGATGACGATGACGTTGCGGACCTCGTCCACCGAGGAGCTCACCGAGGGACCTGCTTCCTTCGATCCGGGGCGCGGCCGGGACGCCGGTCGCGTGCTCGCTGCAACGGATCGCGGGGCGGTGCTGTTCCCGGCGCGCGCAGGCCTCAGGAACCCGCCGGCGGCGCCGGGACCGGCAGCTCGGTGCGCGCCAGGGCGGGCTCGCCCGGGGTGCAGCCGAGCGCCACGACGACGACCTCACCGCCGGCCGCGGTGCGCTCGACGACCAGCGCGGCCGGCTGCGAGCGCCAGGCCGCCACCTGCACCACCGCCACCGAGGTCGCGTCCACCCCGAGGGCGCGGGCGCACTCCAGGGCCCGCTCGGCCGCGGGGCGCTGCGACTCGTCGGCCGCGCCCGGGGCCGCGGGGGCGAGCTTGCGGTCGTGCTCGGCGTCCGCGCCGGGCACGCCGGGCAGCGCCTCGGGCGCCGGCCGGCCCGCGCTGCCCGTCCCGGGCCCGCCGTCCGCCGTGCCCGCCGGGCCCGGGCCCACCGGGCCCTGGCCCGGGGCGGGCGCCGACAGCAGCTGCACCCCGGCGGTGCGCACGGCGGCCTCGTCGGCGTAGTCGGCCCCGCTGCTCAGCACGGCGGGCGGCGGCGGGGCGGGCGGCGGCGGGGCGGGCGCCGCCGCCTCCTGCGTGCTCTCCGCGGCACCCGCGGCGCCCGCGGCACCCGCGCCGCCCGCGGCGGGGACCGCCGCGGAGTCCGCCGCGGAGGAGCCGCTGCCCGCCTCGAGCGCACCGGACCCGCCGGTGACGTTGGCCACCCCGGCGACCACGACGGCCGCGGCGGCGGCGGCGAGCAGGCCGCGCTGCCAGCGCGCCGTGCGCCGGGCGGCGCGCGCGCGGCGCGCGGCGTCCAGGTCGGCGACGTGCACCCCCGCCGGGGCGCGCCCGGCGGCGTCCTGCGCCCGCGCGGCGGCCAGCGCCCGGTCGACGCGCTCGACGACGTCCGCGGGCATCGGCCCGGCCGTGCCCGCGGCGGCGCGCAGCAGCTCCCGCACGCGCGCCTCCTCCGGCGGCAGCGGGTCCTCGCCCGCCGGGCCCCCGGCTCCTGCCACCTCGCACCCCCTCGTCACCCCGGTCCACCGCGCTGCGCAGGACCCCTGTTCCGACGCGCCGGCGCGCTCAGCGGTTCCCGCCGCGCGCCCCGTCCTGCCGCTCCGCCCCCGGTCCCTCGCCCGGTCCCTCGTCCTCGCGCAGCAGCTCGGCCAGCGCGGTGCGCCCGCGCGAGCAGCGCGACTTCACGGTGCCGACGGGCACGCCGAGCACCTGCGCGGCCTCGGCCACCGGCACGTCGTACATGTCGACCAGCACCAGCGCGACCCGCTGCGCCTCCGGCAGCCGCGTCAGGGCCCGCTGCACGTCCAGGCGCGCCTCCACGGCCGGGGCGCGGTCCGCGGCCACGGGGGGGGGCGGGCCCGGGGGGGGGGGGGGGGGGGGCGGGGGGGGGGGGGGGGGGGGGGGGGGGGGGGGGGGGGGGGGGGGGGGGGGGGGGG